>JBDLTO010000222.1:0-2685 GCA_039805815.1 Bacteroidota bacterium
CAATAAATAATAATTGCGTCTTATCTTACCTCATGTTATCTTACGACAACATCTTGAGTGTTACTGCTTTCCAAACTTTCAAAGATCTTTCAGCTTTTCAACTGCCCGCGTTTTAAACGGGCTGCGAAGGTAGCTTTATTTATTTGTCTAACCAAATTTTTCTTTCCAAAAACATGAAAAAAATTGTTTGATTTGCTTTTAAAAGAACTGCGCTTTTTGTGAAGCGGGATGCAAATATAGCACCTATTTGCCATACACTCCAAATTAAATTCAAACTGTTTTAGCATCCCTTTCTGAAACCCTGTACCACAAAGGGTTTCAGCTCTTAAAATAAATCCAGATAACTAAATTGAATCCGGCAAATAGTTGTACAAAACATTCTCTAAAAACAAGCCGTGGGCAGGTGCTGAAAAATCAGCCTTGGAACAATCTTTAGCGAGCATTATCTGTTCAAACTCGTGCTGCGTAATTCGTCCCCTGCCAACTTTAACCATCGTACCAACTAAAGCCCTAACCATACCGCGTAGAAACCTGTTTCCCTGCACCGTAAAAACCCATCCAGAAGCTGTTCTCTCCCATTCAGCCTTTGAAATCGTACAGTCATGCGTGAATACCTGAGCATTCCGCTTTGCAAAACTTGTATAATCGTGCGTGCCAATGAGTATAGCTGACGCATGAATCAACCTCTCCTTTTCCATAGGAAATGGGAGGTACCAGGATCTGTCATTTAAAAATGGATCTTTCCGGTCTGTTATATAATAACGGTATAGCCTGCCTATTGCATCAAATCGACTATGACTGCCCTCCTGCATTGGGTACAATCCGGTAACAACAATATCTCGGGGTAGTATAGCATTTACATGATAAATGAAATCGTGGCTTAATTGTCTATCGATACTAAAATGAAAGAAGTTCCTGTTTGCATGAACGCCGGCATCTGTTCTTGAAGAACCGGTTAATGTAACTTTTAACCTCAGGAACATAGCCATAGCAGACTCAACTTCACCTTGAATTGTTTGAGCATTCTGCTGAACCTGAAACCCTGCATAAGATGTTCCTTTGTACTGAACAGCCATAAAATAAGTATGCATTACCATGATTCAGTATTTCAAGCCGAGCATTTGCCTGAATGCCTCAATTCCTTCATCACTTAAAAATGCTTCTTCCAAATCAGGAAACCGATTGGTATCTGAAACCAATGGCATTATCTGGCGAAAAAGTTTTAACCGAGCCTGTTCTGTGACGAAAAACCAGGCAACTTCCAATGTTTGCTTACACGTAAAACATTTATCCATAAAAGTTCGGACCACTAACGCAAGCTGATTTTCCTCATCTGTTATTCCAAGTAACTTTTTTTGAAGATTTCGAACATCCCTCACATCTGCAGGTGAGCCTGTACAATTTTTGGGAATAGTCATGATTACCGGAGGTTCTGGAATTGCTTTTTCAGCGGTAATTCTTTTTTCAATTTGCACATAAACTGTATCGATTTTACCTCCCGACTGTTTCTCGAGGTAAATCATTTCGAGTTGTCCATTTTTCTCTCCCAGGAGTTTATTATCGATACTGGTCTTTACAGGCTGCACTTCAGCAACTGCTTGTTCAGCTTCGACTTTCGATCCCTTCGAATCAGCAACATCTGAGGATAAACCGAGAACCTTGCCACTGATTTGTTTTGTATTGCCTTTTTCGATTAAAGTCCACCCAGCACCATCAACAAGCTTCAAGAAAAATCCCCTGTCTTTGGCAGCCGCATTGATCGTGAAGCCAACTTCAGGATATATGTTTTCGGGAAACCCTATTTTTAATGGCAACTCGGTTCCATCAAGTTTGGGCAAAATCAAGAAACCTGATGAATTGGAAGAATATAATTTCGGTCCGATTCTGAGATAAAATGGCTGCTGTCCTTCGGCCTCTATGAAAGCATAATATTGCGCACTTGCGCTGAAGAAAGAAATGGTGCTAATGCAAATTGCAAGGATGTGTGAAATTGGTTTTATAGGCATAAAACAAAACTACAAAAGATTCAAACAAAGCGTAAGCTTTTACCGCCTGTCATTTTTGACAATAACAGAACATTATGCCTGGTATCTTTGCGATAAAGTATAAATGTCATGAAAAAGCGATCAAAAGCACTGATTACAGTATTGTTAATCTGCCTGACTGCAACATCCTATGCACAGCCAAAGGCTGACAGCAGCTGGCTTAAACAACCCAGGCTTACGCCAAAACGGATCAACAACCTGGTTCACACCAAACTAGACGTAAGTTTCGATTTTGAAAAATCACACCTCAGAGGTAAAGCCTGGATTACACTGACACCTCATTTTTATCCAACTGATTCACTTACGCTGGATGCCAAAGGAATGGCATTTTCTGCAGTTGAAATTATCATTCCTGGAAAAACACCACAGGCGCTCAAGTATGAATACGACAGGAAACAGGTTCATATCAAATTACCCAAAACCTACAAAAAGGGGGAACTCTATACTGTACATCTCCGGTATACAGCCATGCCCGATGAATATGAAAAAGAAATTGGGGGAGACCCCATGCTGGGTGTAAAAGGGCTTTTCTTCATCAACCCCAAGGGAACGGAAAAAAACAAACCCACTCAGATCTGGACACAGGGTGAAACTGAATCCGGATCTGTATGGTTTCCTACAATAGACCAAACACAACAAA
>JBDLTO010000223.1:0-10796 GCA_039805815.1 Bacteroidota bacterium
AAGTTTTTTAAAAAATAAGTGCATAATCGCTATTATTGATATAGAAATCAATGTTTTATGAAACTCAGATTATTCCATATAATTCTAGCAATAATTTCAACGGTAACTGCTCAGGAAAAAAAATATACTGCTGAGCAGGCTCATTCCCATAACGATTACGAGCAAAAACAGCCTTTCCACCTGGCATACCAGGAAAGGTTTGGCTCCATGGAGGCAGACATCCACCTTGTTAATGGTAAACTATACGTGTCTCATGATAAAAAGGATATTCAGGAAACTAAAACAATCCAGTACCTGTATCTGGATCCCATAGCTGCTCAAATTGACAACATAAAAGACCTGCAATTATTGATAGACATCAAAACAGATGCTATATCCACCCTAGAGGAATTAATCAAACAATTGTACAAGTACCCTACCATTATCAATTCTAAAAAAGTCAGGTTGGTCATTTCGGGCAACAGACCTCCTGCTGAATCATGGATAAAATATCCGCAGTTTATTTATTTTGATGGCCGGCTGGGTATCTCCTATTCCAGTGAACAACTCAAAAAAGTTGGATTAATCAGCGAAAGTTACCTCAAGTTTATTAGTGAGAAAAAATACTGGCCATTGCAACCTTCAGACAAAGAAAAAATCAAACAGGCCATCAAAAGCGGTCATGACCTTGGTAAACCAGTGAGATTATGGGCACATCCAGATTTCCCAGAAGCTTGGGAAGAGATGATTTCTATGGAATTGGATTATATCAACACAGATAAAATCAATGAACTTTCCGATTTCCTCACAGAAAGGAACAAGAATTTAAGACTTCTTCCTTACAACAGGATTATAAGTTCTGCAGGTGAGGTAATCCGTTATGGAAAACCGGAATTGGAAAATCATGCACTTGACGTAACCCAAATTGCTTCCACTGAATTGATTGCAGTGATGGAACGGTATGGCATTTTCATTATTGATCCGGCATCAAAAAAAGTTGTAGATAACATGAGATTCACAGAAATACCCAAATATGCAAAATTTCTGAGTACCTATTCCGGAATCAAATCCTTCATACATCTAGACAAAATATACATTGTCTGGAGTGTGGCAGAAAAAGATGGGAAAAAATCAGCCCTGATGGTTGCAGAATGGAAAAATGGATTAACAGACCTGCATGAAATACCCATACCTGCAGTTGCGCCTGCGCCAAATGCAATTCCCAATGATATCGTTATATCTCAACTTAACGGTAAAACATCGTTATATGTAACATTAAACGGAAACAATGCATTGTTGAAACTGGACTGGCAATCAAAAAATTCTGTTTGGACAAAAACAACAGGCGTTGCACCCTATGGTATATGTCTTGCGAATGGTAAAATTTTTGTCACAAACTGGGCCGGTGAACAAGCTACAGACAGCTCCAGGGAAAGAGCCGGCGTACCCTGGGGCCTTGCCTATACCAATCCGAAAACTGGGGCAACATCATCAGGATCCGTTTCTGTTTTTAATGAAAGTGATGGCAGTTACATCCGAGATATCAGGGTCGGTTTGCACCCCAATGCTATAATCAGTTCAGTCAATGGGAATTTTATTTATGTAGCCAATGGCTCAAGTGACGAAATATCTGTAATAGATTCCCGATCATTAAAAGTGATTGAGAATATACCCGTTGGCATGTTTACCGGGAAAAATAATTTCCAGGGTAGTACACCAAATGGCTTGGCCTTGAGTAAAAATAATAGCGTCCTTTATGTTGCCAATGGACTAGATAATGCCGTGGCATGGATTACCCTTGGCAAAAACTCTGGGGGGAGCGCAAAAGGAAAATCACATGTAAAAGGGCTGATACCTACAGAAGCGTATCCAGCAGGATTAGTTGAATGGAATCAAAAACTTGTAGTAGCCAACCTAGAATCTGAAGGTGCAAAAATTATTGACAAAAAAAAGAATGCCCGATCCATTCACAATGAATTGGCTTCAGTAAGTATCATTGATATACCGGATACAGAAAAACTCCAAGAATTCACAACAAAAGTTGCACAATATAATCTGGTAAGCAGAGTAGATCTCCTTGCTCTTCAACCCCGAAAAGATGTGAAACCGGTACCCGTTCCAGAAAGATTAGGAGAGCCTTCCGTATTCAAACATGTTGTGTATATCATCAAAGAAAATAAAACCTATGACCAAGTATTTGGTGATTTAGATTTTGGTAATGGGGATAGTTCTTTATGTGTTTTTGGTGAGCGGATTACACCAAACACACATGCCCTTGCCAGGCAATTCGGTCTGATGGATAACTACCATGCATCAGGCAAATCTTCAGCAGAGGGACATCAGTGGACTGATGCTGGGATGGTATCAGATTATGTAGAGAAAAATGTAAGAGCCTGGTTCAGGAGTTATCCCCACAGGCAGGCTGATGCAATGGTTTACAATAAAAGTGGATTCATTTGGAATCAGGCATTGGATCATGGTAAAACAGTTCGTGTATTCGGGGAAGCTTGCGAAACAGTTTACGATAAAAAATTAAAATGGCTTGAGCTCTATAGTCGTTATTTAAATGGCCAAGCCCCGGACTGGCACAATGAAAGTACAATTGCAAGATTACGGCCTATAATATCTGCTGATTTTCCAGACTGCGACAACATGGTTTTCAGCGACCAGCAAAGGGCAGATTTGTTTATCAAGGAATGGAAACAATCTGAAAAAAACAACAGTCTGCCAAACCTTATGGTTCTTTCATTACCCAATGATCATACTGCAGGAACATCCCCAGATTTTCCAACTCCTGATGCCATGGTTGCGGATAACGATCTTGCTTTAGGTAGAATTATTGATATGATTTCAAAAAGCAAGTATTGGGATTCTACTGTTATTTTTATTACACAAGATGATTCACAAAGTGGATGGGACCATGTTTCAGCATACCGCACTATTGGGTTGGTTGTTAGCCCTTACAGCACAGGCAAATTAATCCGTTCTCATTTTAATCAGGTTTCAATGTTGAGAACCATTGAACAAATCCTTGGCATCCCACCCATGAATGTGATGGACGCCACATCAAGACTGATGACTGACTGTTTTCAGGAGACTATGAATAGCCAAAAATTCAATTTTTTAAAGAACAACATTCCACTTGATAAAATGAATAAGCCATTGAATATGTTAACCGGAAAAGCAAAAAAATTTGCAGAAATCTCTCAACATGAAATTTTCAAAGAAGTTGATGGCGGGGAAGATGATAAGATGAACAAAGTTATCTGGTATTACACAAAAGGTAATTTACCTTACCCTTCCAAACAATGATTTCAGCATTCATAAATAACAAAAACATCGATCAAACCATAATTATAATTCATTGATTTTATTGCTATAAAATATCTCTTTAATTGTTTGGATATCCAGTGGTTTACTTAAAAAACTTTTCACCATAGGAAACTTCTGAGAACGGACTATATCCTTTTGATCCAGTGAGGAAGAAAGCATAAAAACACGGATATATTTTAAAGGCTCTTTGGGGAGATTATTCAACTCCTCCAGGAATTGAAAACCATCCATTTCCGGCATTCTGACATCCAGAAAAATAAAGTCTGGCAGATAGCCCTCATTGGTAATATGCATTTTGATTTCCTCTAATGCAGTTCTGGCAGAAATAAAAACCCGAACCTCACCCTGCCAGCCCGATCTGTTAATAATTTTTGAGCTAATTAAATTAAAAATGGGTTCATCATCTATCAGGTAGCAATATTGCATAGTAATCAGTTTAAAAAATTTACCGGTAAAGAAATTTTTGCAGTTGTTCCCTGTCCAACCAAAGAATCAAGCTTTATGCTACCATTTAATTTTATCATAATTTCTTTCGAAATATAAAGTCCCAGTCCTGTACCAGTTGTTTTTTGCGATGCCCGGAAAAACATTTCAAATACTTTTTCAAGATTAGTAGCTTCTATACCAATTCCGTTGTCTGAAATTTCAACAATCAGATTCAACTGCGTTCTAAACACATTTACCTTAACGTATGAATTTGGCTTGGTTTCATCGGCATATTTCACTGCATTTCCTATCAAATTCTTAATAACCGTATTTATTCGGTTCCGGTCAGATTCAAACTTAATCTCATCCTGAAAAAATAATTCGAGCTTAACAGGGTGTTGAGAATAAAACCGAACATCTTCATATGCATTCCTGATGATTTTTTCGAGCTCTACCAACTCAGGACGAACCTGCAATCTTGCATTTCTGGAGTAATCCAATATTTCAATAATCGTATTGTCCATCCGGTCAATGGAAGGCCCTATGAGTTTAAAAAAACCTTCATTCTCATCTATGTCTCCTTGATACAAATCTATGAGATTAACCAACCCCTTAACTGCAAGGAGAGGTGTTCGCAGATCATGTGACACGCTGTAAACAAAATTATCCAGCTCTCCATTTATTTTCAAAAGTTCATCATTCTTGGAAATCAATGAATTTCTAACAACCTGTCTTTTTTCTTCTACTCGAATGGCTGAACCAATAATCCCAATAATTTGTAAATCTTCTTGTGTAACCTTTACTTTACTTGAAAAGCAAAATCCCAACATACCTGTAAGTTGTCCATCTTGCCTTATTAAATGAGAAACTGCAAGTGAATCGTTTTGTTCCTCTCTCTTATTGATTAAAAATCTCGAATACCTGTGATAATTGGAAACAATAGTTTCCTGTTCAGAAAAAGATAAAGATGTGTAAAAAAGCTCGAGATCCCCATCGTCAATAAATGCCTTACCATCAATGGTTTCTGATCTGAAAAAAACTACAGGTTCGGACCTCCCTGTATGTTTGTAAAAAACAAGATCAGCCGCAAGCATATCAAATGCCAACATTGTAATGTTACTTATATTTTCAAGTGGAACCGATCCAAAACCAAGGAAAGTATTTGCCAAGGCTGTTAACCTTCTCTCAGATTTTTCAATTCTGAATGTTTTTTGATGGCTGCTGAAATGGGAGATGACCTGTTTGGAAAACAATTCAAAAGCATTAACACCTTGGGGTTCAATAGACCTGTAGTTTAAGGCACCTTTTTCAAGTATACCACCAGCAACATATATTCCAGTATTATCCTCAGTGTTAACAGCATGTGCAACAATAAATTGATGAAAAGGAATCAAGGAAAGCATTTCCGGCCAGTCACCTTTATTCAATTGAATTACTTTACTTTCAGGTTGCTTCTCAAATCTTTCTTCAAAAGCTGCTACAAGACAATGATGTGCTAACTTTGGAATGCTTACACCTTCCGTGACAAATAAAATGGATTCATCCTGGCCTTTCTGATATTGTATGGCAATACCAAATTCAAATTCAAAAATATCTAGAACAGACTCAGCAACAAGCTGAAAAAATGCATTAGATGCATTAACCCGAAAAGCACGTTCATTGAAGGCATTCATTTGTTTATGAATCACTACTTCTGCATCGAGTCTGTCACGAATATTAATCAATTGTTGTTCTACAGATGCGAACTTGCCAACACGCATTTGTAAATCCCTTGCGTATTCAAGCAACTGTTCTTTTGTAAGGTCACTCAATTCAGTATGTACGTATTTATTCAAATCAATATTTATTTCCTATATATGGCATATAAGGCTGTAGTATAATTATGATATGTATTTTCGCCGCCAAGACGCGCAAATTCACCAAATCCATACATACCGAGCCAGGGTGGACATTGTCCTGAATTGTAGAATGGAAACTGCATGCTGTTAACCAGCTCTTCCTTCAAAATCCGATTGAAAAGGAAGCGCCCTCTGGCGAGACAATCTGCATGAAAAACAGCAATTGGCTTTTTATCTTTTGCTTTTTCATTCATTACTTTAACCATTCTTGACATTTCAGAAAATATTTTTTCTTCATTTCTCTGTGTCAACCAAAGCTTTGTCCCTTCTTGAATATTAGTGGCATAATACATAACATCACCATCATGACTGGTAACAACACGAAGAATATGATTATTACCGTATTCCACTGCAAGATGTTGAGGCAGTTCTTCTGCAAGAGCTCCAATAGGAATTGTTTCTCCGCAGGTATCACTTGGCAATAGTCCCAATCTGGAAGTATATTCCGCCCATGCAGGCTTCCCGTTAAGTTCTTGAATTTTATTGCCATCAGACTTAGTCACTATCAAAGGTTCTCCAAAAGCCACAAAACCATGCGTAGCAGCTGTTTCAACATAAAGCTCAGGATCTGAAAATCCAACCATATAAGCTCCATGTTCAAATACCTTGCCATCAACTGCCTGATAACTGACAACTCCTTTCATGTTATCAGAAGACGTTGCGCCAAAAATAGTGACCTGAGATCCAAATACCGTTTGAATGGCCTGAATACAGGCATCATTATTCATATCAATTCCAGAAGCCATGAAATAAATCATGTTTACACCGGGTGTTGATGCCTTTAGCTGTTCAGCCATTTGATAAACCTTTTCGAAGGCATTGTATCCGAATACCTCATTGGTATAACTTATGCCAAAATCCTTACCCTCGATGGCCATCAGTGCCATATCTTTCATAGATTCACTAACGCCTTCCCTACCCACCACTCCACAACAGGATGCAGCAAGAACAGTAGCCCGAGGAGCAAGCTTTGCAGCTTCCTCTATCAAGGCTTCAAAAGAATGACCAATTGAAGCATGAAAAATCAACAGATCACAAGAAGAAAAATGATCTCCCAATGCAATTTCCATGCATTCTGCCACACCACGCCTTGTATTGACCATCCGAGTGCTGCCTGAATAAAACTGTAACATAAGTATGGACATTTAGACTTGAGGTAATATAAGAAATTAAAGACCGGTATCCAAGCGGATAAGTTATTAAAACTCAATTTTTACTTGAACAAAGAAAATAAAAAAGTTAAAAGGCACACATGACTTTTATCAGTTATACCAATGAGTAGCGTCATCCCTCAACAGTCATGAAACAGATTGACAAAAGTCATTTCCTACAATGTATTCATTGTCAATATTGCATTCAGGTAAAACAAAATTCAATAACATGAAAAAAATAATTTTTTTGCTTTCCATCAGTGCTTTATCTCTTTCGCAACCTGTCATAGCACAAGAAAAGGATTCTGTTATTTCACTACCCGAAATAAAGGTAACATCTTTGGCTGGAGTTAATGCGGATGTCTCCAATGCATTCAGAAGATCTTTCCCGGATGCCCAGAATCTTAAATGGTACCAGTATGACAGAGACTATATTGCTAAATTTATTTTGAAAGACATGGACCATAACACATTATTCAGAAAAAGCGGTATGATGGTATACGACATCAGTTATGGATATGAAAGGCATGTACCAGAGTCTATAAGAACACTTGTAATCAGGGCTTATGATAACTATAAAATCATCAGGGGAATCCACATAACTGCGCAAGGAAGGGATATCTGGATGGTTAAAATGGAGGGTATGAAAAAATACTTGACTGTTCGGGTTGAAGATGGAGAATTGGATGAAGTTGAAACATTTTATAAAGCAGAAACGCTTAATGAATAATTTCGTTTACCCAATAGATTATAGTTGATGGAAAACTACCTAACTTCCAATTTCAATTCCGTCAACAATTATGCAAGAACTGAAAAAAACTTTAACCCCGCTGATGCTATGGGGTCTTGGAGTGGGCTATGTCATTTCCGGAATGTATTTTGGTTGGAACCTTGGTTTAGAAAAAGGTGGAACGCTGGGATTAGCGATTGCCACCTTTTTTGTCATTTTAATGTATGTAACATTTACATTTAGTTACAGTGAACTTGCTGCAGCCATTCCCAGGGCTGGTGGTGGATTTGTTTATTCCGGCAGAGCCTTAGGCAAAAATTGGGGGTTTATCGCAGGTATGGCACAAAATATTGAATTCATTTTTGCACCTCCGGCTATCGCTCTGGCCATTGGTGCTTATTTCAATCTGTTTATTCCAGGTTTACCCGTTCTTGAGATAGCAATTGCCGCGTATGTCCTGATTACAGCTTTGAACATATATGGTGTTAAAGCTGCAGCGCTATTTGAACTCATCATCACCATCTTCGCAGTGGGAGAATTACTGCTTTTTGCCGGATTAACACTCCCGCATGCCAGTATCGAAAATTTAAAACAGAATGCCCTTCCCAATGGCTATACAGGTATTTTTGCCGCTTTACCTTTTGCTATCTGGTTTTTTTTGGGCATTGAAGGTGTGGCAAATGTGGCAGAGGAAACAATAAATCCACAAAAGACCATCACCAGGGGGTTTGGATTTGCCATCCTAACACTTGTTTTACTTTGTATTTTAACCTTTTCCGGATCTGCCGGTGTTGCAGGTTGGGAGGCAATTGTTTTTAAAGCTGATGGAAGCTCATCTGATTCTCCACTCCCCCTTGCTCTAGGTAGGGTTATGGGCGAGAACAATGCCTTTTACCACTTGCTGATAACAGTTGGTTTATTTGGACTGGTTGCTTCGTTTCACGGACTTATTCTTGCTGCGGGAAGAGCCAGCTTTGAGTTTGGCAAAGATGGATGCGCACCTGCATTTATCGGTAGGATTAATTCCAGGTTTAAAACCCCTGCCAATGCACTGCTTACCAACATGGGAGTTGGCATCATTGCATTGTACAGTGGAAAGACTTCAGAAATTATCACCATATCTGTTTTTGGGGCTTTGACGCTCTACATCATTTCCATGATTTCAGTAATTAAACTGCGTAAAACTGAACCAGCATTGCACAGGCCTTTCAAAGTACCCCTTTTCCCGTTATTTCCAATTGTTGCCCTAAGCATTGCGGGCATTGCACTCGTCGCCATGATATGGTATAATCAAACACTTGCATTAATTTATACCAGCATCATAGTTTTATCCTTTACTTTTTACAAAATCAGTTCCGCAGCTAAAAAAATCTGAATTTTGTAATCAAATCAAACTTATGACTTTACAGGAAATGCTAAGCCAGGTCAAAAACCATCCTGACGGTAAAGTGAAAATTGCCATTACAGACATTGATGGTATTCTGCGGGGTAAATATATTTCAAGAGATAAATTCTTATCTATTGCAGAAAAAGGAACAAGCTTCTGTGATGTAATCATGGGTTGGGATTCAGCAGACGTTTTATACGACAAAGCTGAGTTCACCGGTTGGCATACCGGATATCCTGATTCTCCTGCAAGCATTGCCCTGGAAACCTATCGCAACATTCCATGGGAGAATGACATTCCATTTTTTTTGGGTGAATTGAATTCTGCAGATGGAGGTCCATCTCCGGTTTGTCCGAGACAATTGTTGAAAAAAATAATCACACAGTCAACTGAGTTAGGCTATAACCCAGTATTTGCACAGGAATTCGAATGGTTCAATTTTGCTGAAACACCAACTTCAGCGCAGCAAAAAAATTATCAAAACCTGAGTCCACTTTCTCCCGGCATGTTTGGCTATTCCATACTCAGAACAACTTTGAATAATCCCTTTTTCAACGATTTATTCAGATTACTCACCCAGTTCGGTATTCCAATTGAAGGATTACATACAGAAACTGGTCCGGGTACTTTTGAAGCTGCCATCACCCACTCTTCAGCGCTTGAGGCGGCAGACAGGGCTGTGCTTTTCAAAACTGCGGTCAAAGAAATTGCCTACAAACATGGTGTAATGGCCACTTTTATGGCCAAAGTGAATGAAAATCTGCCTGGTTGTGGCGGACATGTGCACCAGAGTCTGTGGGATTTGGCTGGTGGAAAAAACCTTTTTTATGAAGCTGATGCGGAAAATAAATTGAGTGAAACAGCGAGAAGTTATATAGCAGGACAATTACACTGCCTGCCGTATATCCTGCCCATGTTTGCGCCAACTATCAACAGTTACAAAAGACTTGTAGAAGGTGCATGGGCGCCTACTACGCTCACCTGGAGTGTTGATAACAGAACTACAGCCCTTCGCTTATTGAATGGGAGTAATAATGCATGTAGACTTGAAACACGTGTGATTGGAGCTGATGTAAATCCATATCTGGCTATTGCAGCATGTCTTGCATCAGGATTATATGGCATCAGGCACAAGATGCAGTTGAATCAAGAACCAACTAAAGGAAATGGTTACCGTGAATACAATCACGGCACCCTTCCACATACACTCATTGATGCCACACAAAAGATGAAAGATTCCCCAGTTGCTGCCGAACTATTTGGTGAGGTTTTTGCAGCGCACTTTGTACAAAGCAGAGAGTGGGAATGGAAGCAACATCTTAAAGTGGTAACAGAATGGGAATATAAACGCTATTTTGAAATAATTTAATCCAAATTATGTTTGATCAGATCTATCAGTACAATTTTCCTACAACAATCCGTTTTGGAGCTGGCGTAATCAACGAACTGTCCGATTACCTGAAAAAAAACAACCTGAAATCCCCACTGCTGGTTACAGACCCTGTTGTTGCAAAACTTGATTTCTTCTCACAAATAAAAGCCTCATTGGAGAGAAACCAGATTCACGCTGAGGTATTTGACCAGATACATAAAAATCCCGTTAAATCTGATGTTTATGCAGGTACAACAGTCTTTGATGAAACCAAAAGAGATTCTATAATTGGCATTGGTGGCGGAGCAGCCCTGGATGTTGCCAGGGCAATTGTACTGCGCATCAACCATCGTGAGGATCTGTTTAAATATGATGACCTTATTGGAGGTGACATTTATGTAACCAACGATGTTCCTCATTTTATCACCATACCTACAACGGCAGGCACTGGCAGTGAAGTTGGAAGAAGTGCCATCATTGCTGATGATGAAACGCACCAGAAAAAAATCCTTTTTTCTCC
>JBDLTO010000224.1:0-2743 GCA_039805815.1 Bacteroidota bacterium
TGTAAACTTCTACTTTACGTCAACCATTGGTGAATTGGTTTGTGACTACATAACAGGAAAAACAGACCATGCGGTTAACAAAGGAAATATTCAGATCAGAAAATCCACTATAATATAGATTTATGCAATACTTCGACCAGGAGACTATATTATACCTGAATGGTGCTTTTGTAAAAGCACACGAAGCTAAAATTGACTTGTACAGCCAAACCTTACATTATGGCTACGGCGTATTCGAGGGTATCCGATCATACAGAACAACTGATGGAGAAACCCGCATATTTAAAGCAGCTGAACACTTTGAAAGGCTCAGGGAATCTGCCAACGCCATCAACCTACCCTTTCATTTTGACCTGGAAGAATTAACTGCAGCCACTTACCAGATTCTTGCCATGAACAACCTGCAGGATGCCTACATCAGGCCACTGGTTTTTGCGCCGCCCAATATGACATACGCTTTTAATACAACTTCATATATTACTATTCAGGCCTGGAAAATGCAACCCTTCCTTGGAGAAAAGCTTTTAAGAATCATGAGTTCTTCGTTTCAAAGGCCTAATCCTGCAGGGTTTCATATTCATGCCAAGGCATGTGGCCATTATGTTAACTCAATTGTTTCTTCCCAGGATGCAAAAAGACAGGGTTATGATGAGGCCCTTTTAAAAGACATGGAGGGTTTCGTTGCTGAGGGTCCCGGAGCGAACGTTTTTTATGAAAAAAACAAGCAGCTTTTCACGCCATCAGAAGGATATATTCTCAATGGAATCACCAGGCAGACTATACTTGAAATCTGCAGGGATTTGCATATTTCTGTTACTGAAAAACAAATTTCACATGCAGAAATGATGGATGCAGATGCCGCTTTCTTTTGTGGCACCGGTGTAGAGGTAATTGGCTGGGAAAGCCTCGACAATCGTGTTTTTCCTGTTCATTTCGATGAAAGTATTTCCGGAATAATCAGGAAGGCCTATCTTTCGCTGGTAAAATCTGATGTGATTAGCTATGAAAACTGCAAAAAAGAAGTATTGACCCTTCAACAATAAACTACCCAAATGATGAATGAATTAAACAAGTACAGTAAAACAATAACCCAGGATCCAACGCAACCTGCAGCCCAAGCCATGTTTTATGGAATAGGACTAACTGACGAAGACCTTGCAAAAGCTCAGGTTGGTGTAGCCAGTATGGGATGGGATGGCAACACCTGTAACATGCACTTGAATGAGTTAGCAGCCTTGATTAAGAAAAGTATCTGGGAGAACGATCTTGTGGGATTGACATTTAACACCATTGGAGTCAGCGATGGCATTTCCAATGGAACTGATGGCATGAGGTATTCATTGGTTAGTCGCGACGTCATTGCCGATTCCATAGAAACCGTTTGCGGTGCCCAATATTACGATGGTTTGATTACAGTACCGGGATGTGATAAAAATATGCCCGGATCAGTTATGGCTATGGGTAGATTGAACAGGCCTTCAATAATGGTATATGGCGGCACAATTGCACCAGGACACTACAAAGGTGAGGATTTGAATATCGTGTCAGCGTTTGAGGCCCTCGGCAAAAAAATAGCAGGACAACTTGACGAAGCGGACTTCAAGGGAATAGTCATGAATAGCTGTCCGGGTGCAGGTGCATGCGGAGGAATGTATACCGCAAATACCATGTCTTCAGCAATTGAAGCACTTGGCATGAGCCTGCCCTATTCATCTTCAAATCCTGCACTCAGTGAAGCCAAGAAAAACGAATGCAGAGAAGCTGGAAAAGCTATAAGATTATTGCTTGAAAAGGATATCAAACCTACTGACATCATGACAAGAAAAGCGTTTGAAAACGCCTTAACGATCATTGTTGCGCTGGGTGGTTCCACCAATGCTGTTTTACACATGATTGCTATGGCACATAGTGTTGGGATAACCCTTACTCAGGATGATATTCAACGCACAAGTGATAAGACACCTGTTATTGCAGATTTTAAACCAAGTGGTAAATACCTGATGGAGGACTTACACAACATCGGAGGAGTTCCTCTTGTGATGAAGTATCTACTTCAAAAAGGGCTACTCCATGGAGATTGCATGACTGTGACAGGTAAAACAGTAGCTGAAAATCTGGAAAATATTCCTGATCTGGAATTTGAAAACCAGCAAATTATCAAACCACTGGAAAATCCGATAAAAGTAACCGGTCATCTTCAAATACTTTATGGAAATATTGCTACAGGTGGAAGTGTTGCCAAAATCAGTGGTAAAGAAGGCGAAAAATTTACTGGTCCGGCAAGAGTTTTCAACGGTGAAAAAGAATTGATTACAGGGATCAGCAGCGGCAGGGTTCAAAAAGGCGATGTGGTGGTTATCAGGTACGTTGGACCAAAAGGTGCGCCGGGAATGCCTGAAATGCTTAAACCTACTTCTGCCATCATAGGTGCAGGTTTGGGAAAGGATGTTGCCTTGATTACAGATGGCCGCTTTAGTGGCGGAACGCATGGATTTGTAGTTGGTCATATTACACCGGAATCGTTTGACGGAGGTGGACTTGCGCTTGTAGAGAATGATGATATGATTGAAATTGATGCAGTCAATAATACCATAAATGTACTACTAGATGATGCAATGCTCGAAGCAAGGAGAAAGAATTGGAATCAACCTGCTTTGGCAGTCAGCAAAGGTATTTTGTATAAGTATGCCAAACAGGTAACAACAGCAGCTGAAGGTTGTATTACAGATAAATAAATTAAATT
>JBDLTO010000225.1:0-4568 GCA_039805815.1 Bacteroidota bacterium
ATTCAAGAGGTCAGGGATTTGTTGAAAGAAGATGCAGACTGGGTTTGTGAAGTATTGGACATTACTGAAAATGGAAATTGGGAGCATGTGAATATACCCAGATTATTACATGATTTATCTGAATTTTCCGCTTTGAAAGGCGTCAAGGCTGAAGACGTAAGGGTTGCTTTGCCAAAAATTAAAAAAATATTACTCAAAGCCAGGTCAAAACGTGTTCGTCCGGCTACAGATGATAAAATTATTCTCGGATGGAATGCACTTGTCAATCAGGGACTGGTGGCAGCATATCAGGCATCAGGTGAGGTTGAATGGTTAAGACTTTCAGAAAAGAATATGGATTTTATGCTAACTGTTTTCCGTACAAATGGAAAAAAGTGGCTGCATACACATAAGGCTGGAATTTCAAAATTTCCTGCTTTTTTAGACGATCTTGCTACATTGGTTCAATCAATGCTGCTCTTGCAGGAAGTAAACGGAAATCTTACCTTGCTGGAAGAGGCGCATGATATCATGCAATATATTCTTGAGTTTTTCACGGATGAAGATGGGATTTTCTTTTATTTTACCCCTGATTACCATACAGAAGTTCCAGTTAGGAAAAAAGACCACTATGATGGGGCAATACCCAGTAGTAATGCAATAATGGCATGGAACCTTCACAGATTGGGGACGTTTTTTAATATCCCTGATTGGGTTAGGCGATCAGCTCTGATGCTTGAAGCGAACCGTGATGCAGTTATAAAATATCCCACTTCTTTTGGGGTGTGGTGTAATCTATTGCTTGAGAAAGTTGTTGGTACACATGAAATTCTTGTAATGGGGCCAGATTCTTTTAGGAGGTCTCAGACCCTGCTAAAGAACTATATTCCCAATAGGGTGTTGGTACAATCGGAAAGTGCAACTGATCGTTTCCCAATTATGCATGGCAGGGTTGTGGGGGAAGATGGTGAAACACGTATATACATTTGCAAGGAATATGCTTGCAGGCTGCCGGTGAGCAATGTAGATGATGCTTTGATACAGCTATTAACAAAATAATAGCTATCCGTTTGCAATACGGAAAGTTGAAAAGCGTTTTTTGAGATGAGGCAACTGTGTTTCCGGCTTGTTAAAATTTACATTATTAATGAGTTGGGTTAAAATCAGATACTTTATTTTGGTATATATTTGTCTGTATGCTCACTAAACCAGGAATTAAAATGAAAGGGATTTCGGCGTATTTTTTGGCATTGTTGTCGATGGGTATGGTATTTGCCAGTTGCGGAAAGATTGGTAAATCCAAATCAGCATCACTCTCAGGAGACGGGCAACTTCATGGAGTTTCATTAGGATCAAAATATGTGATGCCAAGGCCTCCGGGCATGGTTTACATATCATCCGGAACCTTCCACATGGGGCCATCTGATGAGGATATCAGTTATGCCTTTACATCCCGGAATAAACAAATTTCCATCAATGGTTTCTGGATGGATGCAACTGAAATTACCAATGACGAATACCGTCAGTTTGTATACTGGGTGAGGGACTCAATTGCCGCAAGTATCCTGAATTTCAAGCGTAATGCACCCGATGGGTCAAGTGCTATTGATTGGGTGAAGGCAAAGCAAATCAAATGGAATGATCCAAAAATACAGGAGCAGTTGAGTGCATTGATTGTCACTCCAGACAATCGCATAAATGGAAGAAAGGAACTTGATTCCCGTAAGCTGATTTTTCATTCTGAAATATTTGATATTACAGAAGCCGCCAAACGTTCCAATGCAAACAAGCCTAGGTCTAATTTCATCATCAAGAAAGACATTCCCATTTATCCGGATACCTTGGTATGGATCAGGGATTTTTCTTATGCTTACAACGAGCCCTATGCCAGAAAATATTTTTCTCATCCATCCTACGGAAGCTACCCCGTGGTTGGTGTGAATTGGAAACAGGCTACTGCATTTTGTGAATGGAGGACACACTACCTGAATTCTTATCTAGAGCGAAACAAACGCATGACTGAAAATGAATTCAGGTTGCCAACTGAAGCAGAGTGGGAATACGCTGCCAGAGGCGGTAGGTCACAGGTTCCATTCCCGTGGGGTGGTCCATATCTCAGAAATAAAAAAGGTTGTCTCTTGGCCAATTTCAAGCCAGGTCGTGGTAATTATCCCGAAGATGGCGGCATGTATACCGTACCGGCCCAGACTTACTGGCCCAATGATTTTGGACTTTACCAAATGGCTGGTAATGTGGCGGAGTGGACCTCATCACTTTATTACGAAGGGGCTTACAATTTCCAACATGATATGAATCCGGATATCCGCTGGAATGCCAAAGAGAATGATCCTCCCCGTATGAAAAGGAAAGTGGTAAGGGGTGGAAGCTGGAAGGACGTTGGTTTCTTTCTCCAGAACAGCACTAGAAATTACGAGTATCAAGATACAACCAAGTCTTACATAGGTTTCAGGTGTGTTATCGATCTACCACCTGCATATGCTAAAAAATAAACTCAACATTCCAAACCATACCTTCTTCAAAAAAAACAAGTAAAATGGCAGATAAGCAAAAAGGCCTCGACCTTGATAAAATAGTAAATGCAGTTGTAAGTATCGGTGCTGCAGTAGTAATCTTTGGTGCGTGGGCGAAAATCCTGCACAAATCATTTGCCGATGTCATGTTGACAGTCGGATTGTTAACCGAGGCGCTTATTTTCGTGATTTATGCCTTTTATCATCCCAAAGATCCTATCAATGATTTAGCTAAGAGTCTAGAGGGATCTACAGGTGGAAGTAAGGGCGCTGGATTAGATTCCTTATTAAGTGGAAGCGTGGATCCTGAGAACTTACAGCAGTTAAATGAAAATTTTGCAAAATTCAACAAGACGGTTCAGGGCGTAACTTCGATAGCTGACGCTGCCGCCGCAACCAATGAGTATACGCAAAAGACAAAGGAAGCCAGTGCAGCTCTTGGTTCCGTCAAAGAAGCTTATGTGGCAGCAGCAGATTCAGTACAGCAGTTCAACGCTGCTGCTGAAGGTTCAAAAGCATTCCATGAGCAGGTGCAATCTCTTACAATGAACCTTGGCGCACTCAATAAAATGTATGAGTCTGAACTTCAGGGTACATCAACACATCTCAAGGCAATGTCAGGGTTTTATGAAAATCTGGCAAAAGTTAGTCAGTCCATGCAGGATGGCGTTGATGATGCAAAGAAAACCCAGGAACAGATTGCATTGCTGGCAAAAAATCTTGGCAGCCTGAACAGTGTTTATGGTAACATGCTTTCAGCCATGCAGGTTCGTGGTTAATTGAGCCTTCATTTTAACATTTATTCAAACTCATAATTAATATATGGGACTACCCAAAGAACCGCGGCAGAAGATGATCAACATCATGTACCTGGTGTTGACTGCACTGCTGGCCTTAAACGTGTCAGCTGAAATCCTGAACGCTTTCAAGGTGGTTGACAATAGCCTTATTGAGTCTAATACAGTACTAGATAACTCTACAAGTGGTATATACAGTAATTTCGAGGAGTTATTAAAGGACCCCAAAACGGCTGATAAGGCTGCAATCTGGAAGCCTAAAGCTGACCAGGTTAAGAAACTGGCTGATGAAACTTTCAGTATTCTCGAAAATTACAAGCAGGCACTTAAAGTTGAATCTGACCTGGATCAAGCTACTGGCACATTCAAGGAAGACAATATTGATGCTGCCACACGTTATTTCGATACAAAGGGAAATGGCAAGGATTTGTATGCCAAGCTTGAAGAATTTAAGACAAGGCTTCTTGGAATTGACCCTGAAATGGCCAAGCAGATTGGACAAAAAATTCCCCTCAACCTGGAAGTTATTAAGTCGGCATCAGGAAACAAATCAACAGGTGACAAAATTAAAGATTGGGTTAACAGCTATTTCCATATGACCCCAACAATTGCAGCCATAACAATCCTCAGTAAGTTTCAGAATGATGTGAAGAATTCTGAAAACCTGGCGGCTACCTTTTGTGCTAGTCAAGTTGGCTCTGTTAAGCTCATCATGGACAAGTTTGAACCTTTGGTTGGAACAAGTTCAAATTACCTTATGCCTGGTGAGGAAATGACTATTGTGGCAGGCTTGGGTGCATTTAATTCGAATGTCAAGCCTGTTGTAACCATTGATGGAAGAAGTATCCCAGTGAGTGCCAATGGGGTTGCAGAATCAAAATTCAATGTAGGCGGAACCGGAACACGCAGTATGAACGTGAGTGTTAGCTTTATGGATCCCAATACCGGTGAAAATAAAACCATTTCCAAGAAAATAGAATATACTGTAGGTACTCCTTCAGGAGTTGCTGTATCTGCTGATAAAATGAATGTTCTTTATATTGGTGTGGACAATCCGGTTACTATAACCGCAGGTGCAGGAAGTGAGAAGGTCTCTGCACAATTCAGTGGAGGAACAATCACCAAGCAAAGTGGCAGTAAATATATCATCAAGCCTAATGCAGGTATGTCTGGGGAACATAGTGTTACTGTTTTGGTTGAAGGAAAAGCTTCAGGTAAGGTAAGTTTTAGGGTAAAGCAACTTCCGAATCCTTCTGCATAT
>JBDLTO010000226.1:0-8428 GCA_039805815.1 Bacteroidota bacterium
TTTGGGTATTTGGCAAGAAAGCAAAGGAAATGAAAAAGGCCAAGGACGATAAACGGCTCCTTGACCTTCTCCAGGCACGCATTGATTAAGCACTGCGTTTATTTTTTTTCCTGCAAGAATATGCTGCGGTCATTCAAGAATGCTGCAATCCATACCAATGCTAACGTAAATGCTGCATTAATGACAGGCATACCATGTGAAAGATCCGTTGCCATGGCCCCCGCAAAATAAGCGGTCAGAAACAATACCCCCAGCTTCCGGGTGGCAGGATAAATGAAGAGACCAGCAAATAGAATCTCCATGATGCCCAGCAGGCTGATGTAATCACCAACACCTACCTTGGTCAATGTTTCAACAGCTTCCTTCAATCCGGAAAGTTTCATCACGCCACTCATCACCACCATCAGGGTAATCAGCACGGTGAAAACGGTAATAACCACTTTTTTGTATTTCATGCTTGGGTTGTTTTAAGGTCATAAACTTAAAGAATTTGTTTGAATGATGAGCTCTAACTGTTGATTTTGAAAGTCCTATACAACAAAAAACCATAAAATCCGTTGTTACGAAAATTCGTTTTTTATGAGAATATTCAGAATCTACTTTTGCCTCGTCGTACTTACCGCTTCATTGATGGGTTGTGAAAAATATGATGCCGGAGGATTGATCAGCAAATCGGAGCAAAACCTACTGAAAACTTGGAAACTGCAGCAATACCTGAGAAACAATACGGATGTGACTGCTTCAATCCTAATCAGCAATTACGAGGAAACCTATCAGGACAACAATTCACATCCACGCACCTATACCAACAAAGATAAACGAAACATCAGTGAAACAGGCACTTGGAAACTGGATACCGAACAAAGAATCATCCAAATATCAGGTGTCAGCAGCATTGAAATCACTACACAATCAGGTACAATATCTGCCTCAAACAGAACAATCACCAAACTGACCTCTAGCGAGTTTTGGTACACATTTGTGAATGGTGGCGATAAACATGAATTCAGAATGGTTAAAAAATAGCATTCAAAAAGGCATTGGATAATTGATATATTTGGTTTTGATTTGTAAAACCATGACTAAGAAAATTATCCTCTCCTTGTTGGGCTTATTGACCGTATTGCTTTCTATACTCATTTTCAATACATTACGCTTTAAAACAGCTCCTGATGCAGGTCAAGTTTCGGTTTCCATCGGCAACCACGACTCTGCGGCTGCACACCTGAGCAGGGCCATTCAGATCAAAACCATTTCCTTTGGTGACACCCTGGCGATTGATACTGCTGAATTCACGCAATTCAAGTCGTTCATGGAAACGACCTATCCATTGATGCACAGCAAGCTGGAACGCATGGTTTTCGGCGAATTCAGCTACGTATTCAAATGGAAAGGCAAAGACACCAATGCTGCACCGCATGTGATCATGGCCCACCTGGATGTTGTTCCGGTTGAAGCTGTAGCAGAAAGCAAATGGACACACCCTCCTTTCAGCGGACTCATCAGCCAGGATACCATTTGGGGAAGGGGTGCTGTAGACGACAAAGGATCGGCTGTAGCCATCATGGAGGCCACTGAGGAGCTGCTGCAGGCAAACCAAATACCTGAACGCACTACCTATATCTGTTTCGGACATGACGAAGAGATCTCCGGCAGAAGGGGAGCCAAAGTTTTTTCAAAATGGTTTAATGACAACAACATCA
The DNA here is from genome assembly GCA_039805815.1 of Bacteroidota bacterium. Lineage (GTDB taxonomy): Bacteria > Bacteroidota > Bacteroidia > Chitinophagales > Chitinophagaceae > Pollutibacter. Next base: position 1,704 of record JBDLTO010000226.1, read on the forward strand.
AACCAGCTTTGGTGGTTGATGAAGGGGGGATGATTGATTCGGAAAAATTCAAAGACCTGAACAGGCCTGTTGCGGTAGTTGGAACAGGCGAAAAGGGTTATGTCAACATAGATATTGCAGTGGAAATACCCGGTGGACATTCATCCATGCCTTCAAAAGAAACTGCCATTGATGTGCTCAACAAAGCCATAGTGAAAATCAGGGCCAATCAAATGCCAACCCGATTCACTACGCCAGTAATTGAAATGCTCGGTAACACAATCGGTTCCACCTCATTCATGGGCCGGATGGCTATGGCCAACCGCTGGCTCTTTGAAGGAACCATCGCGAGCCAGATGGAGCAAAACAACCAAACAAACGCCATGATCCATACCACGCTGGTACCTACCATCGTGAAAGCGGGGATTAAAGACAATGTCATTCCAACCGTGGCCAAAGCCACCTTCAACAGCCGGATCCTGCCTGGTGAAAGCAGCGATGACGTAGTTGCCTTCGTCAAAAAAGCAGTGAATGACGAAAGGGTGACCGTAACCAAACAGACTATTTCGCTGATGGAGCCCTCTACCACTACTCCTTCCAGCCATCCGGCCTTCAAACAAATGATATCAATCATCCACAAAACAGTCCCCAATGTGCTGGTTTCTCCCTATCTTGTGGTAGGTGCAACCGATTCAAGGTACTTCAGGGGCTTCAGTGATGCCGTCTTGAATTTCACGCCCATCCAAAATGCCAAGGGTTTCCATGGCATCGATGAGCGGATTGGCGTGTCAGACCTGAAACGGATGGTTACCTACTATAAACTGCTCCTATCAGGACAATAACCTGAATCCTCCAAAAATCCTGTTATCTTATTGAAACTGTTGTCTGTGGTCAAGTGCCACCGGCAGGAATTTATTCATCACCCCATCAATGAAAACGGGCGGTTTTGCGCCCCTGAAAAAAGACATTTATGAGAAAGCTGCTTTTCGGCCTATTGGCCATGTTCACCCTTCAATTGGCCAATGCCCAACAAAACAATTTCTGGACAAGTCGCGATGCTGGCGTGGTGCAGATTACAGCCAACAGGGCTGCACAAAGGGCTTCATTCCCAGCTAACTACAAGCTGTTTGACCTCAACATGGCTGCTTTCAGACAGGAGATGATGTCTGTTGCCGGCACAGCCAGAACAAAATCAGCCACCACCATCACCCTACCCAATGCAGATGGCGGACTTGAAACTTTTGAGTTAGTGGAAGCATCTAACTTTGAACCTGCCCTTCAGGAAAAGTACCCTGATATTCGTTCTTTCTCCGGCAAAGGCATCACAGATCCGAGCGCTACTGTTAAACTGAGTATTTCAGCTCAAGGCATGCAATCCATGGTGCTGCGCACCAACAACCGGGAAGATGAATACATCGAATCATACGCTGCAGACCAACCCGTTTATGCGGTTTTCAAGGCGCAACGCAAAGCCGGACAAATGCCATGGACTTGCAATACAGCCGATAGAAACCTTGCCAATGCACTCAACCAGCAGGTGGGTCAGGAATTCAGCATCGCCCGTTCAGGCGGTAACCTGAAAACCTACCGCCTTGCACTATCTTGCAATGGAGAATACGCCAACTATTTCGGTGCCACTAGTGCCGCTCAGGTTGACTTGGTCCTTGCAGCTTTCAACAATACCCTTACCCGTTGCAATGGCATCTTCGAAAAAGACCTGGCACTGCACCTTAACCTGATTGCCAGTACCACCAACGTCATTTATTACAATGGCGGTACTGATCCCTATACCACATTGGCCAACTGGAATGTGCAATTGGAAAATACGCTGATTGCTAATGTGGGTGAGGCTAACTATGATATCGGACACATGTTCGGTTCTACCGGTGGTGGCGGTAATGCCGGCTGTATCGGTTGTATCTGTATCAACAGAAATGGAACAATCAATGGCAAAGGCAGCGGCATCACCTCCCCTGCAGATGGCATTCCACAGGGCGATAATTTCGACATCGACTATGTAGCCCATGAAATCGGTCACCAACTGGGCGCTAACCATACCTTCTCTTTCAGCTTGGAAGGAACAGGCGTCAATAAGGAAGTGGGATCCGGCATCACCATCATGGGCTATGCCGGCATCACCGGTCAAGACGTTGCCCCCCATTCGATTGATGTGTTCCACCAGGCATCCATCCAGCAAATCCAAAACAACCTGTTGGTTAAAACCTGCGGCACAACAGCAAGTATTGCCGGCACCAATACAGCACCTGTTGTAGCACCACTCATCAACTACACCATCCCCAGAAGCACGCCTTTCGCTTTGACAGGCAGTGCAACAGATGCCGATGGCGATGCCCTGACTTACAGCTGGGAACAAAACGACAACTCTACTACCACTGGTGCATCCAGCGTAGCCAGTGCCACCAAAACCACTGGTCCCAACTGGATTTCTTTCAAGCCAACCACTTCACCCACACGTTTGTTCCCACGACTAGCCACCATCCTTGCCGGAGCAGCCGTTACCGGTCCTCTCCCAGGCGGTGATGCCGGCGCCAACATTGAAGCACTAAGCTCAGTGGCCCGTACACTGAATTTCAGATTGACAGTTTGGGATAACGCACCTTACAATTCTGCTGTTCCTGAAGTGGGACAAACATCCTTTGCCGATATGGTGTTAACCGTTAATGGCACTGCCGGTCCGTTTGGTGTTTCCGCCCCCAATACAGCTGTAAGCTGGCCAGGGGGGTCTACCCAAACCGTTACCTGGACCGTCAACAGCACCAACCTCGCCCCCATCAACTGCGCCAATGTGAAGATTTCATTGAGTACCGATGGCGGACAAACTTTCCCAACTGTGCTTTTGGAAAGCACACCCAATGATGGCAGTCAGGCTGTAGTGATTCCCAACACACTCAGCACTACAGCAAGGATTAAGATTGAAGCCATAGGCAACATCTTCTTCGACATCAGCAACACCAATTTCTCCATCACCACCCCGCCACTCTGCGGTGACCCTACAGGACTCACCGCCGGTTCCATCACCAACAGCAGTGCAGCATTGAGCTGGACAGCCGTCCCGAATGCCATCAGCTATGCTGTTGAATACAAATTGAATACTGCAGCCACTTGGACTGTACTGAATGCAGCCCAGGCAGGCACTACAGCCAGTCTGACCGGACTTACAGCAGCTACAGTTTACAACTGGAGGGTACGCGCCACCTGCGCTGCCGGAGCAGGTAATTATGTGCAAGCTGCCAATTTCACCACCCTGGTGAATTGCGGTAATCCAACCGGTCTCACTACCGGTTCCATCACCAACACCAGCGCAGCCATCAGTTGGACAGCTGTTGCCAATGCCACCAGCTATCGTGTGGAATACAAAACCAATGCAGCGGCTACCTGGACGCTCCTTAGTGCAGCACAGGCAGGTACAACTGCCAGCTTAACCGGACTAGTTCAGGGAACAGCCTACAACTGGAGGGTACAGGCAACCTGCCCTGCCGGAACTGGAAGTTTTGTCCAGGCCAATTTCAGCACCACTGCACCCAGTTGCGCCAGTGCATTAGACAATGCAACCAATAATACAACTGCAGGTTCTGCTGTGATTCCGTTCAATACCAACGTAACCGGCTTGATCAATGTAGGCAGTGATGTGGACCACTACCGGTTCACCATCACCACCGGTGGAACAATTACCATCACGCTTACTACCCTGCCTGCTAATTATAACCTACGATTGGTCAACACCAACGGTACAACCGTTCTGGTAACTTCTGCCAATGGCGGAACCACCAATGAAACCATAACCCGCACCATGACACCGGGCACCTATTATGTACGTGTATATCCAACCAACACCCGTACTTTCAATGCCACTGCTTGCTATACCTTGCGCGTAGCCTTGGGTACTGCAACGAGACTGGCAGGAGTAGGTGAAGGAGTTGCTAATGCCGGATCAATAAATTCAGCCAGTGATATTGTTGCTGGATCTTTCTATGGATTCCCCAATCCTGTGCAAAATGTGCTTAACCTGAACCTGAGTGGCTTTAAAGGAAATTCTGAAGTAGTGGTATATAACATGAACGGAAAACGCATGATGTCTAAGCAAACTGCCAACATCAATACTACGCTTGATTTTTCAAGGTTACCGAAAGGTATATACCTGGTTCGTATTTTCAACGCGAATGGCAAGAGCGGTAATTTGAAAGTCATCAAAAACTAATCCATAAATCCAATCCGCTAAAAGCTCCTGCCGCAAAGCAGGGGCTTTTTTTATGACTTAAATCAATCCCTGGTTAGCTTCGCATCATTGTGTGTGGAATCACTTTGTTTCAATTTTACGACTATTATTCACCCACAAAAACAAATTCAAATCATGAAAACAGATGCACAAATCCAGCAGGATGTTATGGCCGAACTAAAATGGGAACCATTCCTCAGTGCTCATGAAATAGGCGTTTCAGTGAAAGATGGGGTCGTAACCTTATCCGGACAGGTAGATTCCTATTCCAAAAAACTGATGGCTGAAAAAGCCGCCAAAAGGGTTTCTGGAGTCAAAGCAATTGCTGAAGACATTCAGATTGGCGTTTCCAAGACCAATGTGAAATCAGACACTGAAATTGCTGCAGCGATTGTCAATGCCCTCAAATGGCATACACCTTTGATGAAGGAACAAATCAAAGTAAAAGTGGAAGATGGTTATGTAAAATTGGAAGGTGAAGTGGAATGGGAATTCCAGCGCATCAATGCCAAAACTGCCATTGAAAACCTTGCCGGTGTAAGGTCTGTGGCAAACCTCATTGTAGTTAAACCAAAATTGGAAGCCAAAGACATCAAAGCGAAAATTGCCTCCGCATTTCACAGAAGTGCAACTGTTGATGCCAATCGGGTTACAGCAGATGTAAGCGGAAGCAAGGTAACCTTGTATGGATCAGTAAGATCTATGGCTGAAAAAGAAGATGCCGAAACAGCAGCCTGGAATGCACCAGGCATCACCATGGTGCAGAATAAGCTAACCATCGAAGAACCCAGTTATTCTTTTGAGGAAGGTTGATGTGCCAAATGGAATCCGTTTGTATATAGACGTTTTTGAATAGCAAAAACATCCACACAAACGGATTCTTTTATCTTATTTCTACAACCTCAACAAATACATGTCAGCAGCAATACTCTTTACCAATTTACCATTCATCACAATGCGATTTTACAACAGTAACGTTTGGATACTCCTAAACGTCTAATCGGTTCAAACAACAGATTGATGAGGTATAACTGGAGTATAGTTTTGTTGACAGGCATTTTTGTATCGATAGCATTTGCTGCTTCAGCGCAGTCATCAGGAACCATTGCAGGAACAATCAAACAGCAAAATGGGGAAGTCCTTGGAGGGGCAACAGTTCAATTGCTCAAAGCAGATAGCTCACTCTACAAGACAGCTATATCAGATAAATCTGGAAATTTTGAAATTGGATATCAGGATGCATTACCACCCATCCTAAAAATTTCCATGATTGGTTATATAGACCATTACTTGTCAATAACTGATTCAAAAAACACCAATGTTACTGCTCCTATTATCATCCAGTTGGAATCATTACCAGTAAGCATGAAAGCAATTGTGGTGCAGGCCAAAAAACCCTTAGTGGAAATGAAAGCCGACAGGCTGGTGGTGAATGTGGATGCAGCACCCGGTAATGCTGGCAACAATGTTTTAGAGGTACTGGAAAAAGCACCCGGCGTGGCAGTAGACAAAGACGGAAACATTTCCCTGAAGGGTAAACAAGCTGTTTTGGTGCTGATCGATGGAAGGCCAACCTACCTGACCCCAGCAGACCTCTCAAACTACCTGAAAAGCCTACCGGCATCAGCCATAGATCAGCTTGAGCTGATGACGAATCCTCCTGCCAAATTCGATGCTGCGGGTAATGCCGGTGTCATTAACATTAAAACGAAGAAAAGCAAAACGCAGGGATTCAATGGAACCTATTCCGGTAGTGCCGGTCAGGGAAAATACAACCGCAACAGCAATAGCCTACAGCTGAACTACAGAAAAAATAAAATTAATCTCTTCACAAACAGCAGCTACAGCAATTGGGAAGGATTCAATGATCTCAACATCGAGCGGATTTTCAAAAATGAAAACAACGACATAAAGGCCATATTCCAACAATTTTCAAGGGAAAGAAGTGATCAAAGAGACAATACCAACTTGAAACTGGGAATGGATTACCAGCTAAACAGCAAAACCAATCTTGGTGTTGTGGTCTCCGGATTCTCCAATCCTGAAACCATCGCCTTCAACAACAATACCCAATTGAACAATAAGTTCAATGCAATTGATTCTATTGTTCAATCCACTAACAACCTTTACAACAAATGGAAAAACACTTCCGGTAATCTTTACTTGCAGCATAAAATCGACAGCCTGGGTAAAGAAATCACTTTTGATTTGGATCTCAGCCAATTCGGTTCTGAAGGGGGAAGTCTGTTGCAGAACAACAACTACAGTGCGGATAATATTTTTCAAAACGGCAATACCCTAAGGGGTGATTTTCCAGTTGATATTTCCATCCTGAGCGCCAAAACGGATTATACCCATCCACTGAAAAACAATGCCAAACTGGAAGTCGGATTGAAGTCGAGCATAGTCCGTACAAACAATGCAGCCAATTTCTTCAATGTAATCAATGGAGTTGATCAAATTGATTTCGACAAAACCAATACCTTCACTTACCGGGAAAACATCAATG
>JBDLTO010000227.1:0-3919 GCA_039805815.1 Bacteroidota bacterium
CATCAGCAAGAGGCTGAAACCTACTGTTTGCATCACAAAGGAACTCGACCAGAGATTTTTGTTGATGGGGAAAGCGAGGTTCCATATTTGGGCGATAAGCAATGATGTCAACCCTGCCAGCGCCATGTGCAAGGCTTTTTTAGCTGAAGCGTCTGCTGCTTTCCTCAGGTAGTTTCCTGTGAGGATGCCTGCCAGTCCGGAACTGATGGCAGGTATGTTGTTGAAGAATCCAACGGTATCGTGTATACCTCTCGATAATTTGCCCGGCAAAATGGTACGATCAACGAAAGAGGCAAAGTTGCCTTCCTCCGTAAGGTCTCCCAAGGGAAATCCTGGTGCTGCCATGAATTTCAGGATGATCCAATATCCTATCAGCAGTGATGCAAACCAGATGGCATGAAATCTTTCCTTGGCATAGAGGAATATGATGCTAGACAGTGTATAGGCGATACCAATCCTGCCCAATACACTCATGAAACGAATGTCGCTGATCGGACGAATTTGCAGTCCATTGTTGTATATGATGCCAAGCAGGAACAAGATCAAGCCTCTTTTGATCACTTTTTGCATCAGCTCGTTCTTGCTTTTCCCATTTTCGAGTGCCCCTCCAAGGGAAAAGGTTGCCGCTACTCCAGTTACAAAGATGAACAGGGGGAAGATCAGGTCATAGGCAGTGAAGCCATTCCAGGTTGGGTGTTCAAACTGTTCCGACAGTCCTTGCCAAAAGGGATGACCGGTGGCCTTGGCCATACCATGGAAAATCTCCTCTGCACCAATGATCCAAAACATGTCGAATCCCCTCAGGGCGTCAAGAGAATAAAGCCTTTTGCTGGACATGATCATTTTACCTTTTATGCTTTTATCAAGGTCTTCATTTTAAATAAACCCAGAACCGACAACCGACAACCGACAACTCACAACCCATAACCGACAACCCACAACCCACAACCCCTAAATCTTCGGCTCCCAGCCTTTTTCGTATTCCCGGCTCCAGAGTTTCATCGCATCCTTATCGTTCAGAATCCTGCCGTTGGACGGATCGATTTTCAAAGCCCTACCTGTGCGTTGGGCGATGTTTCCGAGTTGAACAAGCAAGGTGCTTTGGTGACCGCTCAGGATGTCGGAGTTCAATGACGCTCCCCTTTTGATGGCATCGAAGAAGTTGCGGATGTGCAGTGCGTCCAGTTCCATACCCGGACCGGTTCTGTCGAGTGCGTTGGCGGTGATATCATTCTTGACCTCTTTCACTAATTTGCTTTTCAGATCAAATATCTTGTAGGAGTTGCCGCTTTCAATAAGTAATGATCCGGTTTCACCATAAAAGATTACGCCTACACTGCTGCCTTCCGTGCTTTTACCGTTGCAAGACCTGCCTTCCCAACTGATGAGGGTATTGTTGGCAAACTCCAAATCAATGACTTGTGTATCAGGAGTCTCCCAATCGTCTTGGTAGCGGTAACGTCCGCCGGCAGAAGTAACGCGGGTGGGGTAGTCTACTCCGAGTCCCCAACGTGCGAGGTCTACCATGTGTGTGCCATTATTCAAGGCTTCGCCAGTTCCCCAATGCCAGAACCAATGCCAGTTGTAATGGATCAGGTTGTCTTTGTAAGCTTTTCTCGGAGCTGGTCCCTGCCAGAGGTCGTAATTCAACCAAGATGGAACTTCAGTGACCTTGCCTACTCCAATGGATTCACGGTTGTTGGTGTACCAGGTTTTGGCGTAGTAGGGTCTTCCTATAACACCCGCCTTCAGTTCTGCGATAGCTGCCATCACATTCGGCCAGGAGCGGCGCTGGTTGCCCATCTGCAGGAGTTTGTTGTGTTTGGCAGCTGCCTTCACCAACATCTCGCCTTCATTCGGATTGTGGCTGCAGGGCTTTTCAAGGTAAACGTGTTTACCGGCAGATACCGCCAGCAATGCAGCAGGGGCATGCCAATGGTCGGGTGCGGTAACAATCAGCAGGTCGAGGTTTTTATCCTCCAAAGCCTTCCTGAAATCGCCTTCAGCTTTTGGTTTTTTGCCCTGAGTTTTTTCAACAGCGTTGACGCATTTGTCCATGGCGCGGTTGTCGACATCACACACATACATCAACTCGGATTCCTTTTGCGATGCAAAATTGGTGCCTACAGAAAGTCCACGGCTATTCACGCCCATAACGGCTGCCGTTATCTTTTCATTGGAACCGACGATGTTGCGGTATTGGCTGGCCGAGAAACCCGGCAGAATGCCGCCGAATGCAATGGCAGCTGATGCTGCACCAGTTTTTTGGATGAAACTTCTTCTGGAACGACTCATGACTGAAGGTTTAAGGATTGAATGGTTTAACGTGTTGTGCTATTAAGACGCAAAAAACTCCCCTCCTGGACAGGAGGGGTGCCGAGACAAATGAACGAAGTGAGTTTGTTGAGGCGGGGTGGTGGATATTAAAATCTTATTCCACCACCCCGTCACCTGCCTTCGGCAGGCAAGCTCATTCGCCTGCACCTTCGGTGCCGACTCATTCGTGCCACCCCTCCTGGCCAGGAGGGGAATTATTAAAATTTTAAATTGCATAACGCGATATGATTTTGTTGGCTTTTTTGAGATGGGTTGCATATACATCCTTCAATGCAATGGATTTTCCGCCTTTGCGTTTGCTTTCATCAGCAGCTTCCATGAAGGTGTAGATTTCAAGTGTTTCTTTGGGTGCAATGGGCACATTGCCTGTTTTGTAAAAGGCAATAATCCTGTCGAGCAGGTTGTCATATCCCGTATAAGGCCCCAATTTCAGGGGTCCCTTTTCGCCGAATGCTGTACCGCCGTATTCATGTTTGCCCGTACGTGTACCGCGGAAGGTACCGATTCTGCCATCCTCCCAAACACCTACAACGATCTCTGTACCATCGGTTTGGGTGCGGGTTACCGACTGGCAGCCAGTTCCCATAACAGTATAAAGGGTTTCCACTCCATGGATGCCGTACCAGAAAAGGTCGGGATGGGTGGGTTCGAGGGTAGCAGGGCTGAAACAATCAGCTCCCAGAATTTTACCCAATTTGCCTGAAGCCGCCTCCTGAGCGGATTCCATGTAACGGAGTGAAGAGCTGGAGAAAAAAGGTACTTTGAGTTTTTCAGAGATGTTATATAAGGCAATGGCATCAGCAAGGGTTCCTGCCACTGGTTTATCGATGAACAGGGATTTGCCAGCCTGCATTACTTCCAAAGCCTGTTGCAGGTGCGGCCTGCCGTCGTTCGTTTCGAGTAAAATGAAATCCACTTTCTTCAGGAGATCAGCGATGGAGTCTACGATCTCTACACCCATCTTCTTCACTTCTTCAATATAACCTGGGATTCTTTTGGTGGAAGATTCGATATCTGCGCTGCCGCGGGGGTAGGCAGCCACAATGCGGAAGCCCTTGTATTTCTCAGCTGCGTCTGCAGCATTCAAGGCTTTGGTGAAGGCGATGCTGTGGGAAGTGTCCAATCCGATGATGCCGATTCTCCCGCTTTCAGCAATATGGGCTGATGCTTGAACAGGTTGGATCCAATTGGATAATCCCATTGACATACCAGCCATGCCGGCATCACGCATAAAGCGCCTGCGGTTGTAATTTTTCATGAGCAATCGTTTGGTTGCCTCAGTAAGTTAAAGTAAAAAAGACAAATTTCGTCAAATCAGTTATGTTTTGCCACCTGCAGTTTTATTATTAGATTCAATTGGTATAAAGGGTCCAATTTCCTTTAAACAAACAAAATATTTTAAGTCATGTCATCTTCAATTGAACTTGCAGTCTCTCTCATTGCGCTCTTGTTTTCCTTGGCATACGGAATCCGTAAAAAGAACAAAACAGTTATTGGAATTTCATCTGTTTTGTTGCTGATAATTGTAGGTGTTATCGGGAGTTTGTTCTTTACATTAGAGACGGTCTCATGATGTAAATCT
>JBDLTO010000228.1:0-3978 GCA_039805815.1 Bacteroidota bacterium
CGCCAGAGTTGGCAAATTTTGGCAATAAAAAAAACGCTGAAAGCCTTGTTGGAAGTGCATTTCAGCGTTTTGTTTTTGTAGCCCGTAGGGGAATAATTACGAATTATTTAGTGCAAGATCTAGCCTCAACAATTGAATTTAATTCAACCGCCTGTATTCATTAGGAGAAACCCCTACCTTTTGCTTGAATATCCTGGAGAAATGATTGGGATATTTAAATCCAAGTTCGTATGCAATTTCATTGATCGATTTGTCAAAGTCAAACATTTTTTCCTTGGCCAGATCAATAACCCTCATTTGAATATATTCCTGTGCTGTCTTGCTTGTTTCCTTCTTAATCAAATCACCGAAATAGTTGGCAGAAAGGTTTAATTCATTTGCGCAGTAGGCTACCGTTGGCATACCAATTGACGAAAGTTTGTCAGAACTAAAATAGTTATCCAATAACTGTTCAAATCTTTCCAATATGCTCTTATTGGGAAAGTCTCTTGTAATGAATTGTCGGTCATAAAACCTGAGGCAATAATCCAGGAAAAGTTCTATGTTGGATATTATCAACCGCTTGCTGTGTTTATCAATGGCATGCTCCAATTCAAATTGAATTTTAGCCAAGCAATCAAGAATGATTTTTCTTTCGCGCTCCGACAAATGTAAAGCCTCATTGGATTGGTAACCAAAAAATGAATACTCGTGCATTCTTTTTCCCAATGATGTACCATGAATAAAATCGGGATGGAAAACCAATGCATATCCCTTGGGCTGATAGATTTCATTATTATTAATTCCAGCTAATTGCCCGGGAGCCATAAATACCAGAGTTCCTTCCTGGTAATCATAGGTATGTCTTCCGTATATGAGGTCGCCACATTTTACTTCTTTCAAAAAAATGGTATAAAAACCAAAATACATCCGAGAACCACTTCTCGGTGCAGCTTTTGATAAGTCTAATACACTTATTTGAGGGTGAAGCGTTTCGTTATTGTTGAATTGGTTGTACTCGGTGATGGTTTCAAACCTCTTTACTACTTCCATTTGTTATTAATTCACTCCAAATGTAGAATTAAATTTTTTTGGAAAAACTCCATTTAAGCTCAATCAGTAAAACTGGTAGAAGATTCCGTAATCGGTATCCAACTCTCACTTGAATATGAGGGAATTTTGTTTCCTTAAATCTAAGAAATCATGAAAGCATCATTTTTAGGAACCATTCTCTTTGTAATTAGTTTTTTAAGTGTATCTGCTCAACAACAAAATACAATTGGCAAAACTGAGCAGGAGCTAATTCAATTATCAAAAGACAAATGGCAATGGATGGCTGATAAGGATGTAGATAAACTTACACCGCTCTTTCATAACAATTCCAAATTTGTACATATGAGTGGGACTTGGAAAAAAGATGAGGAAATAGAAATCATCAAATCTGGTAGTATTTGGTATAAGAAAGCAGATATTCACGATGTAGCGGTGGAAGTATTTAAAAACACTGCCATTGTTTGGAGTCGAATTACGTTGCATGCAATTGTTAGAGGTGCAGAAGCTAACACAGAATTTACGGTAACTGAAGTATTTCAAAAGGAAAAGAAAAATTGGCAAGTGTTGGCTCTCACATTTAGTAGTGTAAGAGATACGCACATAATCAAACACTAATCATCAGGATAAGACGTGATAAATTAATCATATAAACATGAGATTTAAATTAAAATTTGCAATTGCTTTAATATTTGTAAACTCGGTGTTTTTTGTAAGCATTTCATCTGCTCAAAAAAGTTCGTCCCAAAAACCACTTGTTATCCAAGAACAAGGAAGTTTTGCTGTGGGCGGAACCGTAATAACCAATCCAGGGGTTTTTGATCCATACAAACAAACACCAGCAGGACAAACCTTTCACGGTGATCATGCCTATGTATTTTATCAGATTCCTGTCAAACCTCATAAGTATCCATTGGTCATGTGGCATGGCATAGGACAGTTTTCCAAAACTTGGGAAACAACTCCTGACGGAAGAGAAGGATATCAAAATATTTTTCTCAGAAAAAAATTTCCGGTTTACCTCATCGATCAACCCAGGAGAGGAAATGCTGGAAGGAGCATGATGGAAGGAACTATCAAACCTGTGCCTGATGAACAGGGTTGGTTTGGAACATTCAGGGTGGGCATTTGGCCTAATTATTTCGAAGGAGTTCAATTTGCAAAAGACAGCGCAACAGTCAATCAGTATTTCCGTGCAATGACCCCAACAGTAGGTCCCATTGATATTCCTGTAAATGTTAATGCTGTTTCATCACTTTTTGACCAAATCGGGCAAGCGATTTTGGTGACCCACTCGCATTCCGGTGGAATGGGATGGCAAACAGCTATTAAAAACAACAAGGTCAAGGCCATCATTTCCTATGAGCCTGGAAGTGGATTCGTTTTTCCTCAGGGAGAGGTCCCCTCTCCCATTCCCAGTTCCGGAGGCACTTTGGAAGCTTTGAGTATTCCCAAAAATGACTTCTTGAAACTCACCAAAATTCCCATCATCATTTATTACGGCGATTTCATACCCAAAGAACCCAATGCCAATCCGGGTCAGGATGGATGGCGTGCGAGATTGGAGATGGCAAGATTATGGAGAGACTGTGTCAACAAATATGGTGGTGATGCAACGGTGGTGCATCTTCCAGAGATCGGCATCAAAGGGAATACACACTTTCCGTTTTCTGACTTGAACAACCTGGAAATTGCTGAACTGATGCATGATTGGTTGAAAAAGAAAGGACTGGACTGATCACATTTATTCTTCAAAAAGACAATTGAATCTCATCATGAAAAACATCAGTAGAAATATTTTAATTCTTTTTTCAGCCATGATAACCAGTGAAACACTCTTAGCACAAAACAAAAATGTAAATCCATTTGGACTTGTTTACCAACATGCCATCACGGAAAACACACCGGGTAAAGTAAACATCCACCCTATTACCTATAAATTAAATGGTATTGATATTGCTGCCAACATATATACACCTGCCAATTTTGATCCGGCTAAAAAATATCCTGCTTTGGTTGTTGCTCATCCCAATGGAGGTGTTAAAGAACAGGTTGCAGGTCTCTATGCACAACGTATGGCTGAATCAGGCTATATCACGATTGCAGCAGATGCCTCTTACCAGGGCGCAAGCGGAGGCACTCCTCGTAATGTAGACAAACCTGAAAATAGGATTGAAGACATCCGTGGAATGGCTGATTACATAACAAAGTATGTAGGAGTAGATGTCAAGCAACTTGGATTGCTCGGAATTTGTGGTGGTGGTGGATATGCATTAAAAGCGGCGCAAACCGATAAGAGATTCAATGCAGTGGCTACCTTGAGTATGTTCAATTCGGGTGTTGTCAGAAAAAACGGTTACATGAACTCAGCTGTAGCAACCATCCAACAAAGGTTGAACGAAGCTTCCGAGGCGCGTGCTTTGGAGGTAAAGGAAGGGAAGGTGCTTTATATTGGCGATACGCCTATCACAGATGAAATGGCCGACAAGATGCCTTTCGACCTATATCGCGAGGGTCATTATTACTACAACAGAACCCATGCCCATCCCAATTCCACATTCAAATACACCAAAAGCAGTTTGCTCGACTTGATGCAATTTGACGCAAGTTCCAATATGGACTTAATCAATCAACCTTTGTTAATGATTGCAGGCACCAAGGCCGATTCTTACTACATGACGGATGCTGCTTTTAATCTCGCAACAGGTACAAAAAACAAAGAACTGTACTTGATCCCTGGTGCTACGCATATCCAAACCTATTATGTTCCGGAATATGTGGACCAGGCATTGAATAAATTGAATGAATTTTTCAACAAGCATCTGAATAAATAAATCCCATAAAGCGTCCACAAAAATTAAAAAATGAAAAAATCAATCTTCTTCTTATTTACCATTGCGTTTGCGCTATTTACCTATTCAACAAGCACTGCGCAATCCAAGGATGCTC
>JBDLTO010000229.1:0-2541 GCA_039805815.1 Bacteroidota bacterium
ATATATAAAGAACTGCGAGGGCGGATAGGAATAAAAAAAAAGGGACATTCTTAACCAGCCATACCTGACTGATCATTAACCTGCTTACCTCTTTTTGTTGTTCTTTCATATCATTTCAATGACAAAAACGCTAGTCACTTTACAATAACCCTACTGCTTTACCCCAACTCTTAAACGGGCACTCCTTGAACGCGGATTTCTTTTGATCTCTTCAACTGAAGGCTCGACAGGCTTTTTAGACACTTGTAGGAAAGCAGGCTTCTCCCTTGTGCCAAAAACCGGATCCTGAACAGCTGCACCATCCAACTCTCCTCTCAGGAACTGTTTCACCATCCTGTCTTCGATGCTGTGAAAGGTTATCACCGCAAGCCTGCCACCCGGTGCCATTACCTCGCCACATTGTTCCAACAAAGAACGCAGCGCACCCAACTCATCATTAACCGCTATCCGAAGTGCCTGAAATACCTGAGCAAAATACTTGTTTGGATTACCCTTCACTACCGGCGCCATTACCGCTTTCAAAGCCGCTATAGTCTTTATCGGAGCCCTCTTGACCTGATCACAAAGCAATTGAGCAAGCGTTTTGGCATTGGTAACCTCTCCATATTCCTGCAGAACGAGCTGTAGCGACTCCGGCGACGACTGCATCAGAAAATCAGCAGCAGTTAAAGGAGCTGATCGATCCATCCGCATATCCAAAGCAGCATCAAACCTTATCGAAAATCCCCGCTCTGGTTCATCAAACTGGTGACTGCTCACACCCAGATCTGCAAGAACGCCATCTACTTCACCAATTTGATACAACCGAAGGAACCTTGAGAGGTGCCGGAAATTGTGTGGCACAAAAACTAACCTGCTATCCTCCGGCAAATTTGCACGCGCATCCTCATCCTGATCAAAAGCCACCAATCGTCCAGTCGGACCCAATCTGGAAAGAATCTCTCTTGCATGGCCGCCTCCACCAAATGTGCAGTCCACATAAACCCCGTCTTTCCTTATACACAAAGCATCAACCGCCTCCTGCAACATAACCGGAATATGATAGGGGCGATCATCACCGACATCACCACCGGTTGATCTTTCTCCCAAATCATACATGGCCCTAAGCATTGTTATCCTTCTTTGCCATCACCTCAGCCGCCAATCCGCTGAATGAGTCAGATGAAAAGTTGTCAAAGAGCTGCTGGTATTTTTGCTTATCCCAGATTTCCATTTTATTCATTGCTGAAACCAACACAATGTCTTTTTCCAGACCCGCATGCTCCATCAGGCTCTTAGGCAATAAAATCCTGCCCGCACTATCCAACTCGAGCTGCATCGCTCCATTCAAAAAATACCTCCTGAACTCACGCACCTTGGGATCAAAATCATTCAACGTACTCAGGTTTTCATATAGCGGCTTCCAGCTTTGCATCGGGTACATGGTGAGGCATTTCTCAAAACCCCGGTTGATTACAAAAACAGGTTCCTCACCCTCCGGCAGCTGTTTTTTTATGCCTGCCGGCAGAAGAAACCTACCTTTGCTATCGAGGGTAGCCTCATATTCGCCGATGAATCCATTCATGGAGGATATTTTAAACCTAAACTTACATTTATTGACACAAATTAACACATTTTCCCACTTTTGACCCTGATGGACAATGTTAAATTTTTCCACAGTTCAAATGCAGTGCTGGACTGCATTTCATTGATTTTGATGAATTTAATGTGCATTACACAAAATAAAATGTGGACATCCTGTGGATACAATGTTAATAACCATGCAGACCATAACCCCGGACAATATTAGAATAGAGGATTACGACTACCCTCTGCCTGCAGATCGCATCGCTGAAAAACCGCTTGAGGAAAGGGATTCCTCAAAATTGCTGATTTCAAAAGGGGATGAAATCAGACATAGTTTGTACAGCAATTTGGCTGATGCCCTCCCTGTCAAAACAGCACTTTTTTTTAACAACACAAGGGTTATTCCAGCCAGATTACACTTTATAAAGTCTTCCGGCAGTGTTATTGAAGTCTTTTTGCTGGAGCCTGAAACCGGAAACTATGAAACATTGTACGCTAAAACAGCTGTTTTCTGGAAATGTATGGTTGGCGGTGTTAAAAAGTGGAAAAATCAAGAGACGCTGACTTCAATGCTTCATGTTAACAATAAGGATGTTGCGTTGGAAGCCCACCTTGTATCAAAATCACCCCAATATTGCACCATTAAGTTTGTTTGGCATACTAACAATACGTTTCTGGAGATCATCAATGCTGCCGGGCAAATCCCGCTGCCTCCATATATAAAGAGAGAAGTAACTGAAAATGATAAATTAAGATATCAGACCGTTTACGCGCATCACAATGGATCTGTTGCGGCGCCAACTGCAGGCCTTCATTTCAATGAGCAATTAATGAAAAAGCTACATGCGGCGGGAATAAACTCAACATTTCTAACGCTTCATGTAGGCGCGGGTACTTTCAGGCCTGTTGCAGCTGATACAATCGCAGGCCATGAGATGCACGAGGAGCATTTTGAAGTTGACTTTGACGCTTTAC
>JBDLTO010000230.1:0-3641 GCA_039805815.1 Bacteroidota bacterium
GTGAACAACAATTCACACCGGCAGTAACCATCCTGACCCGTGTGATATCCTTGCCCGCTGCCGGCAGAATTTGTGTTGACCTCGGACACAAGGCGGTGGCCGCTGAAAATGAAATCAGCAAAAGAGTTGTGTTTCCCGATTGCCCCGATTTAAAAGCTGTCAGCCAAAGTGAAGAGCACCTGGTGTTAGATGCCGGTCCAGACCATACCTTTAAAGTTGGAGATACCCTAATAGGCATCCCCTATCACATTTGTCCGACTGTTGCCCTCCACGAATCTTTGTTTGAGATAAAGGATGGGAAATTCACCTGCTTGTGGCCAATTGAAGCCCGAAAAAGAAGGATCAACTACTAATCATTACCTTTACCGACTTAAACCCTTATCATGACCATACACAAAGAAGGCTATAAAACCATTTCCATCATAGCATTGGTTTGCCTGGTTCTCGGAGATGTTACGCTGAATTATGTTGCTCCATTGTCAAATGTTATTGCCTGGGGAATCTATGTTATCCTTTTCGGATTCTGGCTTTTCATCGTATCCTTCTTCCGGATACCATCCAGGACGTTCACATACAATGAAAATGCTGTGGTGTCTCCTGCGGATGGAAAAGTGGTGGTGATTGAAGAGGTTTTTGACACTGAGTTCTTTCAGGAAAAGCGGTTGCAGATTTCTGTATTTATGAGCCCTGCCAACGTTCATGTCAACAGATACCCTTTTTCTGGAAAGGTTGTATACAACCAATACCATAAAGGTAAATACCTGGTTGCATGGGACCCCAAATCATCCACTGAAAATGAAAGGCACAGCATTGTGCTTTCCAATCCCAAAGCAGATGTCCTAGTCAAACAAATCGCAGGTGCTTTGGCCAAAAGGATTGTTAACTATGCGGTTGAGGGTGAAGATGCCAAACAGAATGAAGAATTGGGATTCATCAAATTTGGCAGTCGCGTTGACCTGCTATTACCCCTAGGCACCCCTGTAAACGTGAAGATCGGTGATATGGTGAAAAATGGGGTTTCTATTCTCGCAACGTTGGCCTGATTAAAGGATACGTTTTAATTCAGCGAGGTCCTTTAGGATATAGGTTGGTCTTACTTTAGACCCTTCCGGGACTTCTGCATGCACATATGCTGCATCGATACC
Source organism: Bacteroidota bacterium (assembly GCA_039805815.1). Classification (GTDB taxonomy): domain Bacteria; phylum Bacteroidota; class Bacteroidia; order Chitinophagales; family Chitinophagaceae; genus Pollutibacter. Next base: position 1,146 of record JBDLTO010000230.1, read on the forward strand.
GGCATTGAGGGCACCCAGGATATCAACCTCGAGTGTATCTCCTATCATGATGCTTTCTGCTGCTTTTGCCCCTGTAGTCTTGAGTGCATATTCGAATATGGCTGCATGGGGTTTCATGATACCCGCCTGTTCAGAGGTGATCATCTCCTTGAAATAATGATCAATACCGCTATTCCTGATTTTCATGTGTTGGGTTTTTTCAAAACCGTTTGTGATCAGGTGAATGGGGTAGGCTTTCTGTTTAAGATAATCAAGTATTTCAATACAATATGGAAAGAGATTCGTCTTGGTGGGTAAAATTTCCAGGTATCTTTCACTCATCAATTTTGCGAGTGGCTCGTCAGTGAGTTTGAATTCTACCAGCGTCCGCCACATCCTTCTCCAGCGTAATTCTTCTCTGTTGATATGTCCCTTGCGGAAACGATCCCAGTATATCTCGTTATAATGGTGATAGGTTGCATGAAATTTATCAAAGTCTGCCCCGGATTGTTCGCCAAGGTTCAGTTCATGATAAAGGTCATGCAGGGTTGCCTTGGAATTTGTTTCGAAGTCCCACAACGTGTGATCCAAATCAAAAAAAACCTGGCTGTATTGTTTTACTTTCATAGCATGCAAATTTACACAACCTTTGAATGCCTACCTTTGAAAAAAATAGCGCTATGAACGTTTTAATTACAGGTGCTTCCAGAGGTTTGGGAAAGTGTATTGCCGAGCATTTTGCCGCAGAAGGTGCCAATCTGATACTTTGTTCAAGATCTATGCAACAAACAATTGGCTGGCAGCAACAATTGATCACCAAACACGGTATATCAGTATCTGCATTTGATGTGGATATGCGCGATGTAGAAAGGGTGAAAGCATTTGCCGGGGAAATTTTGACAGCGGGCATAAACATTGACATCCTGGTTAACAATGCAGGCAGTTATGTACCCGGTTCGGTATGGAATGAACCAGATGGACAACTCGAAGAAATGCTTCAGGTAAACCTCCTTTCGGCATATCACCTGACCCGGGCAATTGTACCCTCCATGATAGCCAGGAAATCAGGGCACATTTTTAACATGGCTTCTATTGCTTCGTTCATGGCGTATCCCAATGGAGGATCTTACAGCATAAGCAAATATGCATTGGCCGGTTTCAGTAAAAATTTAAGGGAGGAATTGAAGACATATCAGGTGAAGGTCACAACCATCTATCCTGGCGCTGCTTATACTCCATCATGGGAAGGTGCAGGTATTCCTGCAGAAAGATTCATGAAGCCAGATGATGTAGCCAATATGATTGTTGCTTCTAGCAAGCTATCCCTTCAGGCATGTGTGGAAGAGATTATCTTGAGACCACAGTTGGGAGATATATGAGTTAATCACTGAATTTATATCCCACACCTCTTACGGAATGAAAATGTTTTGGTTCACGCGGGTCGTCTTCGAAGTATTTTCTGAAGTTGAGGATGAAGTTATCTATTGTGCGCGTTGTTGGAAAAACCTGATATCCCCACACCGCCTGAAGAATTTTTTCCCTTGAAACAACTTCATTTTTGTACTCTATCATCAGCCTGAGGAGCATAATTTCTTTCTTACTCAAACTGAAGTTTTCATGTTTTGCATTGATTGCGGTTTGCGCCTTAAAGTCTATTACATTTCCACCAAAACTAAAACTGTCACCCAAAGTGGAACGTTCCTGAAGTTTACGGTTTTTATTGATCAGCTTTTCAACCCTCAGTAAAAGCTCTTCCAGATTAAACGGTTTTGTAAGGTAATCATCAGCACCTTTTTTGAGTCCGAGTACCCTATCTGCACTTCCTGACCTTGCACTGAGCATCAGGATTGGTGTTTCTATATTCTTTATCCTGATGTTTTCACAAACGTCGAACCCATCAAGTTCTGGCAGCATGACATCTAAAAGGATAAGATCAAAGTACTCATTTTCAACTTTTTTAAGTGCTATTGAGCCCGTACTCGCCGAAGTAACCTCATAACCTTCCAGTTCCAGATTGAGCTTAAGCGCTTCCTGGAGATGTTCCTCATCTTCAACTACAAGAATGGACAATTTATTCATCATAATTAAAATTTGGGGAGTTGAACTTTAAAAACACATCCGGAGGGATAATTGTTCTCTAACTTAACAAGCCCTTTATGATCCTGGATAATTTTTGCACTGAGGTAAAGACCCAGACCCGTTCCTTTTGTCTTACGCTTTGCTTCATCACCCATTCTATAAAACTTATCAAAAACTTTTTTCTTTTCGGAATCCGGGATACCCTGACCTTCATCAGCAATTTGAACCTGAACCAAATTCGGAAGATCAATCAGTCTTGTTGTAATGCTTTTATCCTGAGGTGTATACTTAATCGCATTCTCTATCAGGTTGTTCAAAACCAGCTGAATAAGAAATTCTTCACCGTAAGCCATAATGTCTTCCGGTATTTCGACATTAAAATTGCGTAATGGATAACGTCTTTTGAAAGCTGAAACAGACCTGCTGATCAGTGCACTG
>JBDLTO010000231.1:0-6058 GCA_039805815.1 Bacteroidota bacterium
AATGCACTTTCCACCTCAACACCCGCCAGCTCAATTTTGGAGATGACTGTTTCGATTTGTGCAGGCAGGATACAAACCCTATCACCTCTGCGCAAAACACCGCTGGCAACCTTGCCTGCAAACCCACGGTAGTCGTGCAAATCAGGTGTTTGCGGACGAATCACCTGTTGCACTTGAAATCTGGCAACAGCATCTGCTTCTTCAGTATCCAACGGCAACGCTTCAAGCAAAGGCAAAAGTGCTGGACCGGTATACCAGGGCATAGCGTTAGAACTGTCCACTATATTATCCCCCAACCTGGCCGAAATGGGAATGAACCTGATATTGGATAAACCCAATTGGTCGGACACTTGGAGATACGCAATCCTTATCGATTCAAATACGTCTTCCGCATAATCAACCAAATCCATTTTGTTGATGGCCACGATAACATGCGAAACCTTCAAAATGGATGCGATGATGGAATGCCTGCGTGTTTGCTCAAGTACACCCTGTCGTGCATCAATTAGCACGATGATGGCATCCGCATTGCTGGCACCTGTGATCATATTACGGGTGTATTGCACATGGCCTGGGGCATCAGCAATAATGAATTTCCGTTTGTCAGTGGCAAAATACCGGTATGCCACATCAATGGTGATACCTTGTTCACGCTCTGCCCGAAGTCCGTCTGTCAGCAATGCCAAATCCACCTCACCAGCCTGCATATTTTTGGTGCTGCGCTCGATGGCTTCCAACTGATCGGCAAGTATATTTTTACTGTCATACAATAGCCTACCAATCAAAGTGCTTTTGCCATCATCAACACTCCCTGCAGTGATAAATCTCAATAAATCCATCTTAGTGCAATATTCATTTCATTAAAAATAACCGCCCTTCTTCCTATCTTCCATAGCTGCTTCAGTAACCCGGTCATCAATCCTCGTTTCACCACGCTCACTGATCCTTGTAGCTTTGATTTCAGAAACCACTTCATCTAGGGTTGCCGCCAGGCTTTCAACGGCAGCAGTGCAAGTCATGTCTCCAACAGTGCGGTAACGCACTTTCCTCCTTTCGATGATGTCATCCGCATCAATCCGGATATGCGGCGATACGGCAATGAGTTGACCTTCATACACCAGCACCTCACGCTCATGGGAAAAATAAATGGTGGGGAGGGGAATTTCCTCCTTGCGGATATAGCTCCATACGTCCAATTCCGTCCAGTTGCTGATTGGGAAGACCCTCACATTTTCACCCTTATTGATTTTGCCGTTGAAAATGTTCCACAACTCCGGCCTCTGCAATTTGGGATCCCATTCACCGAACTCATTTCTCACTGAAAAAATCCTTTCCTTCGCTCTTGCCTTTTCCTCATCACGCCGGGCACCACCGATGCAGGCATCGAAACCAAACTCTTCAATGGTTTCCAGGAGTGTATGCGTTTGCAACCAGTTTCTACTGGCAAACTTCCCTTTGGCTTCAGTAAGTCCGCGTTTCAAAATAGTATCCTCCACTTTTCTTACAATCAGGTTTGCCCCCAATTCCTGGGCAAGCCAATCGCGGTATGCCAATGCTTCCGGAAAATTATGTCCGGTGTCTATATGCACTAACGGAAAAGGAATTTTACCAGGTGCAAAGGCTTTTTTGGCCAGCTGCACCAAGGTGATGGAATCTTTTCCCCCGCTGAACAACAATGCCGGCCTTTCAAACTGTCCTGCTACCTCACGCATGATGTAAATGCTTTCAGCCTCCAGCTCTTCCAGATGATTCAATTTGTTTCTGCTCATAATTTATGGCTTCCATGTGAATGTAATCCGCATTCCTTTTTGCTGTTATCTTCCCACCACCAGCGACCTGCCCTGAAATCCTCACCAGGCTTAATGGCTCTGGTGCAGGGTGAACACCCAATGCTCACAAAGCCTTTATCATGCAAGGAATTATAAGGCACCTGATGCGATTGAATATAATCGCGAACCTCGGCTTCTGTCCAAGAAACCAAGGGATGGAACTTGATGATGCCATTGGCCTCATCCCACTCCAAGATTGGCATTTCACCTCGGTTTTGGCTTTGTGTTGCGCGTATGCCTGTAACCCAAACCTTGTTCCCTGCAAGCGCTTTTTTCAGCGGATCCACTTTCCGGATTCGGCAACAGGTTTTCCTGTTTTCCAGGCTGTCGTAGAATGCATTGGGACCGACCTTTTCAAGCCATTCATTCAGTGCATGGGTTTCAGGCGAATAGGTTTTGATATTGATGGTATATCTGCTGATGGTTGATGCCCAAACCGAATAGGTTTCATTGAATAGCCTGCCGGTATCCAAAGTAAAAATGCTGATTGGAGCTTGGCTTACAACTATGGCATTGGTAATCACCTGATCTTCCATGCCAAAACTCGTTGAAAACACGACATGTCCGGGAAATTGTTTCCCTACATATGCAAGCATTTGTGGCAAATCCATTCCTTCCAATGCTGATTCTAGTGCACTCAATTCGGTATCCATCGCATTCATGCCTATATGTTTTCAGTTCTTACAGCACCATATAATGCATACCAATCCTGATGATCCAAATCAATATCAAAGGCTTCCACAATTCTGGAAATACGTTGTTCGTTGCGTGTTCCAACAACCGGCAATGCCCCCAGCTTGATGAGCCAAGCCACGGCGATAGACTCCAAATCAGCCTGATAACTTATTGCGAGTGTTTTGAGAAGATTTCTCAATTGCACAACCTTTTCATTCTTTCCTTCCGCAATCAATCCATCCGCCAATGGAGCCAATGCCAAGGGCCGCATATACCGCTGTTTGATGTAATCTATTTGTCCGTTGTCGAATGCATCCGTATTCAGCAGATTCAATTCCACGTGATTGGAAACAATCGGGCTCCTCAACCTCGAACTCAACAATTGGTGTTGGGTCACTGAAAAATCCACGATGCCGATATGTCGAATTTTTCCCGCATTTTTCAATTGCTGCAAGGCGATTGCCGTTTCATCCAGATCGGATATGGGGTCCAATTGATTGAGCAGGAAAACATCCAGGTAGTCTGTTTGCAGGTTGTTGAGGGATTGTTCCACTGATTGCCTGATATGGGAAGCCGAGGTGTTGAAATGCCTGACTTTGAAAGCAGGCCTTTCCGGATGCGGCAAATTGGTTCCACATTGGCTGAACAACACAATGTCTTCCCTTTTCAGGCCTGACTTGGAAAATACTTCACCAAAAACACGCTCGCAGGTATATACGCCATAGGTGTCAGCATGATCGAAAGTATTGATGCCCAAATTCATGCAGTGGTTGAATATGCGCGCTACATTTTCGAATGTCACTTCAGGTTGCTTCCAGCGGTGGAAACCATAGATGGCAGGGGAAACTTTCGGACCGGAATCACTTAAATACGTCTTGTTCATCTTGCTACAGGTTGGTAAGGGTATATATATTGTCTACTTTTTTTATAGACTTATATGATTGCAAATATAAGACAGGGATTTATTTGTCGACTACTTCAATAGACTTTTTTCTAAAAAATCTTGACGATGATCCGTATGCTCCAGAAAACAACCAAAATCCCAAGCAGCACGGAGGCCGTTTTCCTGGGCAGCTTACCCGCCAACTTTGCTGCAAATGGGGCTGCCACAAAGCCTCCGAGTATCAAAGCGAAAATCGTCTGCCAGTGGCCTATCCCAATCAATTGAAAAAAGGTCAGCGCACTGGCGAAAGTGACGAAAAATTCGGTAAGGCTTACCGTTCCTACAGTATACCGGTGGCTCCTGCCGCCATTGATCAGGGTGGTGGTAACAATGGGTCCCCATCCTCCCCCGCCAAAGGAATCAAAAAATCCTCCTACTGCTGCAAGCAAGCTGTATCGCTTGAACTTGTTGACGATGGGTGCTGTGCGGAAGGCATTGTATATGAACTTGAATCCTAACAACAGGGTATATACAGCAATAACAGGACGGATGAATTTGGAATAATGCTCGCCCAAATAGACAAGCATAACAGCACCCAATATTGCGCCTAAAACACCTGGTAACACAAGACGCCAAAAGAGTTTCATATTGACATTGCCAAACTTGTAATGACTAATTCCGGAGGCACCGCTTGCAAAAATCTCTGCGGTGTGGATACTTCCACTGATGGCTGCGGGATTGACTCCTGTAGAAAGCAGAATTGATGAACTGGCTACGCCATAACCCATTCCCAAGGCCCCATCAACCATCTGCGCAACAAAGCCTGCAAGCAAGATCCATTTGAAATTGGAATCAAGCTGACCATACCAATCAACAGCCCCATTGGCCAAGAGCCCAAGTGGTACATAGGTAAAGAAAAAATACCCGACCACCATAAAGATGAAGGCAAGAGATGAGTTGCGCACAAGCCTGAACCACTTTTGCTTGCTGGCAGATTCTTCATCTTCAACAAGCGACTTGGTGAGGTCATTCAGCTTTTTGACTTTGTTGTTGAAATCACCACCTATTTTGTCCCTAATTTTATTGACCTGCTGCAAGAGTGAATCCATCTCATCCGGCAAAGATTCCTGCAAAACCTGTTTGAGTCTTTTGGCCACCGTAGGTGATTTGCCATTGGTAGAAATGGCGATTTTCAAATTACCCTTCTTGACGATACTGCCCAAGTAAAAATCACACAAATCAGGCGTATCAGCTACATTCAATAAGATGTGTCGTTTGCGTGCCATCTCCCTGATTTGCATATGCAATGGCTTGTTATCTGTTGCCAATACCACCAGGTCTCTCTCATCAAGATCGCTTTCAACAAAATCCCGTTTGAGAATATTTACTTGAGGATATTGGGAAACCAATGCATATACCTCATCCCTGATCATTGGTGCAACCACAGTAATTTGAGCACCCGGTGAATTTCCGAGTAAGGATTCAAGTTTTTCCAAACCCACATTCCCAGCTCCCACCAACAAGATATCCAACCTATCCAGTTTCAAAAAAATGGGGTAAAGCAGGTTCCCCTCCGATTCTGTTGACAATTGTTTAGTATTGTCCATTGGCATGGTCGAATTGTCAATTTCCGACGCTTGTGTGGCCATCATGCGCATTCAAATTTGTGCGAAAATAATATTTCCCTACTATTTATATAGACTTTTAATCATGAATTCTTCGCTATTTTTATGCCATGCCGCAGGAATCGACCATAAACTCTAATGTTGGCGTTCGTTTGAAAAAAACCAGGATAGCCCCCACCCCAAGTGGTTTCCTGCATTTGGGCAACATCTTGTCTTTTGCCATCACAGCAGGTTTGGCAAGAGATACTGGAGCATCGATTCTGTTGAGGATAGATGACTTAGATAGATCAAGGATGCGATTGGAATACGTGCAAGACATTTTCAATACCCTTGATTTTTTGGGAATACCCTGGGATACGGGTCCACGGGATGCAACAGATTTTCTCGAAAACTGGTCACAAACCAACCGCCTCGACATTTATAATTTGGGGTTGCAGGAATTGTCCAATTCAGAACTTGTTTATGCCTGCCGTTGTTCCAGGAAAGACATCAGCAGCCAAATGCTGGGAGATGGCGGTTGCAAGTGCAGGGATGAAAAAATACCCCTTGAATCACCTGGAGTAACTTGGAGATGGTTTCCGGAAATGGGGCAACCAATCAGTTACCATGACTTCCTAATGGGACCAGTAACCTGCCCTTTAGCACAAGAGATCCAGCATTTTGTTGTGAGGAAAAAGGATGGTATGCCCTCCTATCAGCTAGCATCGGTAATGGATGACCATCATTTTGGCGTTGACCTGATTGTAAGGGGTGCCGACCTCCACAACTCCACGTTGATGCAGTTGCATTTGTCTCAGAGCATGCAACAAAGTAATTTTCCGCGGGCACATTTCCTTCACCATGATCTGCTAAGAGACAGTTTAGGCGATAAACTTTCCAAATCAGCAGGGGCAACGTCTGTTCATTTTCTCCGGCAACGAGGTAAGAGTCCAGCGTACATTTTTGAATTGATTTCATCCATGCTCGATTTACAAAAAAAGGCATACTCCTGGCAGACCTTATACGCCGCATGGGAAGCAGAAAATATTCGTTGACGCAGCCAAAAA
>JBDLTO010000232.1:0-3411 GCA_039805815.1 Bacteroidota bacterium
GTTCAATGATGCTACCCGTGATTTTTACGCTGAATATACCGGCATCCGGAAGGAAGAAGTGACCAAGATGATGGACGCGGAAACATGGATGACCGCTGAAGAAGCGAAAACAAAAGGCTTCGTTAAAAACGTAACCGGAAAGGTTGGGTTTGACAAGCCGATCCCTGCAGAAAATTGGGGCTATGGCAATAAGGCCGTGCTCAACATCTATAACCAATCCGTAAAAAAGAAAATGGAAAATTTCAAGTTCCAGAAAGCCCTGGCTACAGCCAAAGCGGAAGCTTTTGCCGTTGTCGATGGCGGGTTTTTGCTCACTGAAGATCATCTCAATGAGATTGAGAATTCATTCGTGGCGCATGAGCAAACCCAGACAGAGATCGCTAACCTGAAAGGTGAGCGCGACAGCCTGACCAATTCCCTGGCAGAAGAAAAAGCCAATGTCGTAAATGCACAGGCAGAAATAGACAGGCTTAAAGCTGAGGTTGACCGCCTGAATCAGGCAACTCCCCTACCGGGAAATACCAACCGTGATGGTGACCAATTCCAAAATCAGAAACACGTATCGGAAGTGACCATGGAAGCGAACCGGCTTCGCGCACAAAGAGGTCTTCCTCCAATTCAATAACCCTATTGTAAAACCGAAAAATAGCATAAAATGGCAGCTCCTAATTTAACAGCCCTTGAAACTGCATTTGTACAGGATGCGAAAGTTTTCTCTGAACAGGTTCTTAATTGGAATCTTCGCAACCAAGGTGTTCAAATCCGTACCAATGTTACCGCACCTCAAGCACTGACCAAGCTCAGTGCAGTTGGTGAACCACGTCCATACAGAACACAGGATGATTTTGGCTCCGGTGCTGATTTCTCCGATCGGACCATCACTGCTTACCAATCAAAGTGGGATACCGATTTCGATCCTGAAAATTTCCGGAATACATACCTCGCCGATCTTCCGGATACGCCTTTTGAGACTGCTGCAATTCAGCATGTCGCAAAAAAATATTTGCACACTTTGCTGAAAAAAACCGTTTACTCTGGGGTACGCAATGCTGCCGGAACTGGAGCTGTTGACTTAGCAAACGGCTTCGGTACCATCATTGCAGCAGAAATTGCAGCAAATAAGTTGACTCCTGTTGTTACTGGAGCCATTACTGCAGCCAATGCTGTAGATAAGGTGGAGTTGGTAGCAGAGGGTGTTCCTACTGAAATCCGCGAAAATAACAATGGTATCCTTTTTTGTTCCTACAATGTGTTTGACAAGTTCGCCAAACACTACAGGGCGCTGAATGGATACAAGTTGGATACCACTGCAACCGGCGGCTACATGCTCGATAATAAGAATATGGAGTTGCGTCCGGTATCGTGGATGAATGCATCGCAGCGAATCATTGCCACTGTTGAGAATAACTTGGTACTGGGTACTGATGCGGAGCAGGTGAGAATCTATCCAACCCGTCATCTGAACATCCTGAAATTGCGTTTCATGATGCCAATCGGCATGGAAATCCAAGATCTGGATGCCATCGTGGTGAACGATCAGGCGTAATCAATTTAAGGGCGGGGCAACCCGCCCTCACTTCATAACCTTGCAACATGGCAAAGTCAAAAACAAAAACTCCCCCCGCTGATGCCGCTGAAGCAGCTCAGATTGCTACCCCTCAGACTGGTCAAACCTTCGAGCATGAAGGCAAGACCTATGAACTGGTAATCCCGGCACTTAACATCCCGGAAATCGGAAAGCGCACCGCGCTTGAGATTGCCTTCGATGATGAGGTGCATGAGGCTTTGGGCAACAAAACAATCAAGGCGTATCTGGTAGACGTCAAGTCAGGGGCCATTAAAGAAAAAAAATAACGGTCATCCATCATGGCATACAATTTTTCAAACATTACCGCGGCCACAATTGCTGCCGCTGAAAGCAAGCCCGGTCACTCCGATGTGGTGCTGTTCGCTCCACTGGAAGAGTTTACCGCGGTCCAGAAGCCTGGAACGTGGGCCGCTCCGGGAGACAAGAAAAAAATCACCACCGCACACACCTTCCCCGCGACCAAAGGTTTTGCTTCACTGAAAGCGAAATCCGGTACCGTTCGGGAAGAGCCCCAGGCACCAGTAGGCGAAAAAGGTGGATGGGTTCCCAAGCATCGCTTCATTTTTGAGATCAAAGGCCACAGCGCCCTGATCGAAGAATGGGTGGAAGAGCTGCTGAATGCAGAGGGCATTTTCCTGTTCAACTCTCCTGAGTGCGGGACCAATGCTTACGTGCAGCTCGGTAGCGAGTGCGATCCCGCCACCGTTGTTGACCTTACCAGCCAGTCTGGCGTCAAGAACGAAGGTGGAAGTAAGAAGTACATTCTCGCAGTCGAAAGCTCCGAGAAGTATTTCTACAGCGGAACCGTCACCATCAAGGCGTAATTTTCCCTGGCAGATCCATACAGCCCCGGGGGTGATAGCCCGGGGCATTTTTGAACCATAAACTTGCAGCAATGGCATTTTCATTTATTCATCCGGAAACAGCAAAACAGTACGAACCGGTTGACGTTCCGGAAGATTTTAAGGTTCGCGTACCTCAGGCCAATTGGCCGGTATCCGGCAATCCCGGATTTTTCTCCGAAATCACGCCAGACGTAGCCGAGCAAATGCTCAAAGAAGGCTACAACCGACTCCGCAAAAAAACAAAGTAGATCCAATATCCTTTTGAATAGCCCGGGACATAAACGTTTCGGGCTTTTTTATTCTGGTGTTTTCCTCATCGGAAAAATGTTTTTTCCCCTTTTTCGGAAATTCGCAGGCGGCTATTTTGCAGCTGTTAAGGTGCTGAATGCAACGCGTTACCGGTCGAACTACCACATGATCCAGGAGCAACGCGAAACGATACGGCGTGGCTGTTCGTATTCTCCAATGGCTGTGGTAGGCCTGACCGGATGCGTAACATGCCACGCCAATTTATCACCAAAATCCTCGGCAAACTATGGAAGCGCTAGAGCACACGCTGCTGGTAGAACACTTGCGTGCAAACAAAAAGGAAATTCAAAAAGCTATCACCCTGCTGCTCGCATCGGCCGTTGCCAATCCCCATGAGGAACACCAATCTGTGAATCCATTTATCCTATTTCGCTTTTACGTCATGATCGAAGAACTTTAACTGCTGCCCGGGTGACCGGGCTTTTTTTATAAAATAATTTTTGTTGGTATCAAAAATGATACTACTTTTGATTAATCAAACAATCTAAAACATCAATTTATGACACACCAAAATCAGACCGAAATGACATCAGTATTAAAAATTGACTCTTTGCAGGATTTAGAAGGAGCAATAATTGAATGGCAGAGTCCGGGTTCAAAAGACAATGGTATTTATCGTGGTATAGCCCAAATCGTATCCGTCGATGTTTCATCACGTAAACCAATTAG
>JBDLTO010000233.1:0-11194 GCA_039805815.1 Bacteroidota bacterium
AAATCTGTTGGAATTTTCTCTGGAGGACTTTTCTACAAACGTCTTAACAATTTCTTCTATTCCTATAGAGATGAAAATTACACTACTCAAAAATTTGCGACTGATTTTCCTGAAGTTGCCAATAATCCAATTGCAGCAGGCGATAATTGGCAATTTCTTCAAAGAAGAAATGGTAGTGCAGTTGATGTGTTAGGTTTTGAAGTAGCTTACCAGCGTCAGCTTGATTTTTTGCCAGGTTTCTGGAAAGGTTTCGGTATATACACTAACTATACTTATACTTCTTCTAAGGCAAAAGGTATTTATGATGGGAGTGGAACACTCATTAGAGAAAACGTTACACTACCTGGAACTGCACCGCACATGTTCAATGGTTCGTTGTCTTATGAGAACAAGAAAATTGTATTGAGGTTATCAGCTAATTATACTGCTGCTTATGTTGATGATAGTGATGATGCAGGTTACAATGAGGATTCTTTTTTTGATAGGTATTATGATAAACAATTCTTCCTTGATTTCAATGGATCTTATGCTTTCAACAAGAAGCTCCGTTTCTTCGCTGAAATCAACAACCTGACTAATCAGCCATTGCGCTATTATCAGGGAGATAAGAGCAGAACAGCACAGATAGAATTCTATGGTCCTCGTATGAACTTTGGTTTGAAGTTTGATCTTTTAAAATAATATCAGTTAGTATACAATTACTCCCGGTAACGTGTGTGCCGGGAGTTTTTTAATTTAACAACATGAAGCACATCCCTTGTTTATTCATTACGCTGTTTATTTTTATTCTTAGTGCTTGTTCACCATCCACTAAAATAGAAAATGCTTTACATCCACTTTTAACCACAGATACAGTTATAGGCGATACAGATGATCCGGCAATTTGGATCAATAAAATGAATTTAGACAGTAGTTTAGTATTAGGGACAGATAAACACAAAAAAAATGGCGGGGTTTACGTATTCCATCTGAATGGAAAAATTGATAGTTCCCGTTCTAAACTCGGACTTAAGCGTGTAAATAATGTTGATGTTGCTTACCATTTTTTATTCAAGGGTAAAAAAATTGATATTGCTGTTGCTACAGAAAGAGATGAGCAGGCGATAAGAGTGTTTTCTCTACCCTCTATGGAAATTATTGATGGTGGAGGTATTAAAGTTTTCGAATATGATAGTTTACAGCTTCCTATGGGTATAGCCTTATACAAAAGATCAACTGATGGTAATATTTATGCCATTGTTGGTAGAAAAGAAGGGCCACAAACCAATTATCTATACCAGTATTTATTGTATGATTCCTCAGGTATAGTTAAAGCAGAATTGGTTAGAAAGTTTGGTGCATATTCTGGAAAAAAAGAAATCGAATCCATAGCAATTGACCAAAAGCTAGGTTATGTGTATTACTCGGACGAACAGTTTGGCATTCGCAAGTATTATGCTGATCCGGATAGTAGCAATATTGAACTTGGGCTATTTGGGAACGGTGAATTTAAAGAGGATAATGAAGGTATTTCTATATTTTCTGCAAATGACTCAATCGGTTATATACTCGTTTCTAACCAGGCTGATAATAGTTTCAATATTTATCCAAGGGAAGGAACTCCCAACAATCCTCATAAACATAATCTCATAAAAAAAATTCCCTTCTCAACCAATAATTCAGATGGTTCAGACATTGTTTCAATAGAGCTACCTGGGTATAAAGGCGGCTTGTTTGTAGCCATGAGCGATAATAAAACATTTCAGTTTTACAGTTGGGAGCAGATACTAGCCAGGCTTAAATAGATATTCTTTATTTAGGTTACTGGGTATAGGATATGTTGATAGTTTTTGTTAATCAATCCTTTTGAAGTATTTTGATATTCCAAATATCAAAATCATGCGAAAGCTATTCTTTATTTCATTTTTGTTTATTTCTCAATTTGCTTCTGCGCAAGTTCTCTCAGAACGGGAAGAATCAAGAATTATTGATGAAGTGCTTAGTGAAAGATTCAATGTATTGTTGCCGCAACTGATGGAGCGGACCGGCATTGACATGTGGGTAGTGATTTCCAGGGAATACAATGAAGATCCTGTGTTGAAGACCATGTTACCCTCTACTTGGCTCTCTGCTAGAAGGACAACCATGTTGGTTTTCTTTAAGGATCCAAAGAAAAAGGAGATTGAAAAATTAGCGATTGCGAGATACAATGTTGGTGAATCTATCAAAGCTGCATGGGATTTGAATAAGTTTCCCAATCAGTGGGATGCCTTGAAAGATATCATCGTATCTCGCAACCCCAATAAAATTGGTATCAATATTTCTGATGATTTCGGACATGCAGATGGTTTGGATCATACCCATCATGGTATGTTGATGAGTATTCTTCCTGATGCCTTCAAGAAAAAAGTAGTGAGTGCAGAACCGTTGGCTGTTGCCTGGTTGGAAACCCGCACTGAACGTGAAATGCAGCTCTACCCTCAGTTGGTGAAAATTTCACACGATATCATTGCTGAAGGATTTTCTGCGAAAGTCATTACCCCGGGTGTTACTACCACTGATGATTTGGTATGGTGGTTCAGACAAAAAGTGAATGATTTGGGTTTATCTACTTGGTTCCATCCTTCTGTAGCAATTCAAAGAAATGATACTGCTAACTTCGAGCACCTTAGAAGTTTCTCTAATCGTCCTAAAGACGATGTAGTTAGACCAGGTGATCTCTTGCACGTTGATTTTGGCATCACATATTTAAGGTTGAATACAGATGTGCAGCAACATGCATATGTATTGAAGCCGGGAGAGACCGATGTACCTGCTTCAATTAAAAAAGCATTTGCAAACGGAAACAGGTTACAGGATATCCTAACCTCCCAATTTAAAACCGGAAGATCTGGAAACGAGATGTTATTAGCTGCAATTGCACAGGCAAAATCGGAAGGTATCGTTCCCAGCATCTATACCCATCCGCTGGGTTTACACGGACATGCTGCGGGACCAACCATTGGCATGTGGGATATGCAACAGGGTGTTCCAGGCAGTGGCGATTATAAACTTTTTCCCAAAACAGCCTATTCCATCGAACTCAATGCATCCACTTTTATCCCGGAATGGGGCAAAGACATCCGGATAATGCTCGAGGAAGATGGTTTTTATGATGGTAAAACATTCTACTATATTGGTGGCAGGCAGCAAAAAATGCATTTAGTTAAATATTTCTAAGGTACCTTAAAAAAAATACTACTATGTATTGCATAGTATTATAAAAACTGCATATCTTTGTGCTGTTAATGATTCATTAAGTCAAAAACAGCACAATGAACATAGAAAATACACAGAGTCAGATGCGCAAGGGGGTGCTGGAATTCTGCATCCTCTCCATTATACAGCGCGGAGAGGCCTATCCCAGTGATATTATTGAGGAGATGAAAAAATCAAACCTCCAGCTCCTGGAAGGCACCCTTTATCCTTTATTAACAAGATTGAAGAATGCAGACCTGCTGAACTACCGTTGGGTGGAAAGTTCTGGCGGTCCGCCCCGGAAATATTTCTCCCTAACAGAGAAAGGCAGCGCATTTTACCAGTTGCTGGAAAACACTTGGAGGGAAATGGCTGATGGGGTGGAGAGGGTGATTAACAGCCAGGGACAAGGGACGAGTGAAGAGGGACGAGGGGACAGCCAGGGACAAGTGACGAGGGACGAGGGACGAGGGGACAGCCAGGGACAAGTGACGAGTGAAGAGGGACGAGGGGACAGCCAGGGTCAAGTGACGAGGGACGAGGGACAGGGAAACAGCAAGGCACAAGGCACGAGTGATGAGGCACAAGATGACGAGTTACCCGACAACCCACAACCTGCATCCGACAACCCACAACCAACAACTGATAACTCACAACCCACAACCAACAACCCACAACCTGCATCCGACAACCCACAACCAACAACTGATAACTCACAACCCACAACCAACAACTGAACATTTTCAATTCAATACCATGAATAAGGTAATCAACATCAACTTTCAAGGCAGGGTGATTCCTATTGAAGAACCTGCTTACGAAGAATTAAAGCAGTATATTGAAAGTCTCCGAACCCATTTTGCCAACGAAGAGGGTCGGGAGGAAATCATCAATGATATAGAAAACCGCATAGCTGAGCTGTTCAGTGAAAAGCTGAAAGCAACAGGTACCAATTTCATCAGCGAAGCCCATGTGGCAGCTATTATCGCCAGCATTGGCCGCCCGGAACAGTTCGAAGAGCTGTCCATCGATGATACCCCACAAAAAGGGACTGATCAAGGTAAATCCCAGGATAGCAAACAGTATACGTACGCTCGGGAGTCACGTGGTTCCCTTTACCGGAATGAAAACGACAAGATGCTGGGTGGTGTATGCAGTGGTATCGGCGCTTACCTCAAAATTGACACCACTTTGGTCAGGGTATTGTTTGCCATGCTGGCTGTGGGTGCATTCGGAACAGGCCTTGTACTCTATATCGTATTATGGGCAATTCTACCCTCGAGGTATTTGAGTCCCACTGCTGTTACCAGGAAACTCTATCGTGACGCTGAGCAGAAAGTGATTGGTGGTGTATGCAGTGGATTGGCGCATTATTTCAACATCGCTGTATGGATTCCCAGGTTGATTTTTGTTGTGCCGTTGGTGGTGGGCATTTTAAAGCTGCCATTTACCATCCTGTTTGTACCTTTTGCTGCCTCCATTTCCGGAACCATGTTCCTCATTTACATCATCCTCTGGGTTGTAGTACCGAAAGCGGTCACGGCTTCTGAAAGGCTTGAAATGAAAGGTCAGCGTGTAGACTTGGAAACCATCAAAAACAAAGTGCAGGATGAAATGCAGGGAGTAAAAAAGCATGTCAGTGAAAATGCAACTGCATGGAAAAACAATTTTGAAACCAAGGTGAATGAGTGGGGTAAGGAAGTGGATGAAACCGCCAGGAACTTCAGTGGGCAGGCCGGTCCGGCAGCGAAACGTTCAGGAAATGCATTTGTACGCTTTGTGGTTGGCCTGTTCAAAGTCTTTATATTCTTCATTTTGGGCATCATTTCCATTTCATTGGTTGCTGCCCTGATTGGATTGATTGCCGGAGCCAATGTGGTGATGCCTTTGGGCAATTTCCTTGCCGATGGTGATGCCATCAAGTGGTATGCTTTAGGAACATTAGTGCTCTTCATATTCGTACCCATCATCGCAGTGGTTCAATGGCTCATCCGATCCATCATCGGGCACAAATCAAAATCTCCGGTGATCGGCGTAACGATTGGCATAATATTGTGGACATTGGGATGGGTTTCAATAACGATGTTGGTAGCTACGGTGTCTAAACAATTCAAAAGACCCGGCTCCATTCAAAATGAGTTGGCGATTGTTCAACCAAGTACGGGCAAACTGAAAATAGACTTCAAAGAAGCCGATGGCAATTATTATCCTTTGGATCTCGATTGGGACAATGACTTTGATTTCAGAAGGGATGTTGATGGCATCATGCTCTCCCGCAATGAAGATTCTCTGCTCCTGTCGAATATCCGTGTCAAACTGGAGAAAAGCCGTGATGACCAATTTCATGTAACGGTCATCAAGCGTGCAAGGGCTGGAAGTCCTGCTGAAGCGGAGGGTTTTGCTGAGCAAATCAACTATACCATCAATCAGCAAGACAGTGTACTCAGTTTGCCCATCGCATTCCCCATCACCAAAACCTCCAAATTCAGAAACCAGCAGGTAGTAGTGGAAATACAGGTTCCAGTAGGTAAGGAAATTTATATTGATGAAGAGGCAGATAGGCTCAGCTGGTATTCCGTCAGAAGCGGTGGAAGGGGTCTGAACATCAACATTGACCATGATTACGACGACGAAGACCAGTGGAGATCAGGTGTTTGGTATATTATGCAGGAAGGGGGGATTGAAAAAAAGTTCAAGGATTCTGAAACCCGTGAAGAGTCTATGGAACGTTTGGAAAAAAGTATCAGGGAGAAAATCCGCGAAGAGAATATGAAAGTGGAAGAGATGAAAATCGACATCAAACCCAATGGAGATACAACGATAGATGTATCGGTAAAAGACATTGCTTTGTTCGATGTAAAAGAAGAACAGGATGATGCATCCAGTTCAACAGCCAGACCAATACATAAATTATTGTTTGGTGCCTTTAACCTGCTAAAAATGGGTCATTAAGCTCCCATAGCTGTCAATTCTCTGACTTTGATTATTTTCATATTCAAATGGAAAGCAATTGAAGCAGAGAATTGACATTTTAGATAGTTTGCGTGGTATAGCTGCATCAATCGTTGTATTCCATCATGTGCATGCGCAATTCAATGCCTTTTTTCCTACACCCTCAACGCGAATTGGCAGCTTACTAAATACCCTTTCCGGATTCAATGTTGCTGCCGTGCTCTTTTTCTTTTTGATTTCAGGTTTCAGCATTGCTTTGAGTGTTGCTGGTAATTGGGGATGGACCAATAAAGATATCAACCATTACATTTACAGAAGATTCAGGCGAATAGTTCCTTTGTATCTCATCGCACTGGTGCTTACAGCTTTGTGCGGTATTCCTGGTGGTTTAATTTATACAAATTCAGCCTATGGATTAACAACATTGGCTGGCAATCTCTTCTTTTTACAGTGTTCAGATGCTTATGCAGGTAATTGGTTTCTCCCTTATGGTGGAAATGGTCCGCTCTGGACACTTTCTTTTGAATTGTGGTTTTACCTCTTCCTTCCTGCAACCCTGCTGATGCTTCGTCAATTCTTACCGCAAAAATGGCAACAGCTGCCATTGCTTCATGCCGGTTTTCTGGCCGCATGGATATGTTCTATTGGATGCATCTGGTTCAACAAACAGTTTTTTTTGCCCTGGATTGCTTTTGGAACACTGTTTGTTGTTTGGTATGCCGGCTTTTGGATTGGGTCAGTTTACCTCCGAAAAACGATGACTATCCAGCACCTAATTTTCTTAGCCGCAGGTACAGCTTTCCACATTTTATTATCCACCCGTGTACGTTCTTCCAATCTGGCATACCTTTCATATGCAGGAGTGATTGCCTGTTTCTTTATGATGGGATGTATGATACCCAAGTATTTTAAAGCGGTGTTTAGTATTGTGCAAAAAGTAATAAACACCTTGTTTCGCAGAATCGGTGAATCAAGTTATGCGCTTTACCTTTTTCATTTTCCACTACTTGAAATTTCCCGGAGAAATTTCCCCTCTTCGGAAACAGCACTGATCCTTACCCTTGCAATTACCCTGGTAATATCCGTAATAGCTGAAGACTGGTTTAGGCATAAAAAACTGCTTTTTTTCAAAAGAAATTATATGCCATCTTTGCAGGCATGAAATCGACTCCGTTTACCTCTTTTCATATTGCGCTGGGCGCTAAAATGGCTGAATTTGCCGGTTACAACATGCCCATCTCCTATTCAGGCATCAACGATGAGCACCATGCAGTAAGGAACAATGCGGGTGTTTTTGATGTCAGCCACATGGGTGAATTCATACTCAAAGGTGAGGGAGCACTTCCGCTTATTCAACAGATCAGCTCAAACGATGCTTCCAAATTGTTGAAGGGCCAAGCGCAATATAGTTGCCTGACCAACCAGAATGGTGGTATTGTAGATGATATGCTGGTTTATTGCGTTGAGCCCGAAAAAGTATATATGTTGGTAGTGAATGCTTCCAATATCCAGAAAGACTGGGATTGGATCCAACAGTTCAATAGCGGTGACGTGGAGATGCATAATATTTCAGACAAAACTTGTCTGTTGGCTGTACAGGGACCGCAAGCAACCCGCATACTACAGCCACTTACTGAAATGGACATCCTGAATCTGAAATACTACACTTTTGTGAAAGGCAGCTTTGCCGGTGTTGACAATGTGCTGGTCAGTGCAACAGGCTATACCGGTGCAGGCGGTGTGGAAATTTATTTTGAGAATGAAGGTGATTCCGCTGAAAAAATCTGGAAAGCCATCTTTGAGGCTGGCGCAGAAGCAGGCATCAAACCCATCGGACTAGGAGCAAGAGATACCTTGAGGCTCGAGAAAGGATATTGTCTTTATGGTAATGATATTGATGATTATTCAACTCCACTGGAGGCAGGATTAGGTTGGATTACCAAGTTCACCAAAACTTTCACAGCTTCCGAATACCTGCAAAAACAAAAAGCTAAAGGAGTAGAGAAGCAGCTTGTTGGTTTCGAAATGATAGAGCGAGGTATTCCCCGACATGATTATAAAATTCGAGATGCAGAAGGCAACCTGATTGGCCGTGTCACATCCGGCACACAATCTCCCACACTTAATAAGGGCATTGGCATGGGTTATGTGCTCAGGGAACATGCAAGTCCGGGTTCCGAAATCTACATAGATATCCGAGATAAACAAATAAAGGCCGTAGTAGCGCAATTGCCATTTGTAAAATAAATCCTGTTCATGACAGCTCCCTCCAGAAACTTATATACCTGTCTTTCTCCGGCATTACTAAACCTCTATGATCTTAGCAACAGTGTGGTGGTTATTATCGATGTATTGAGGGCCACTTCCACCATTGCAACCGCATTGAACAACGGTGCACAGTGTGTGATTCCAGTAGCGAGCGTGCCACGGTGCATTGAAATCGGACAGGAAACGGGTGGTATTACTGCCGGTGAACGAGACGGCAGGGTGGCAGAGGGATTGACCTATGGCAATTCACCTTTTGAATATCCACGTGAGTTCATTGCAAACAAGATATTGGTGCTAACTACCACCAATGGCACCAAATTGCTACACATGGCGCTGGATAATGGCGCACCCGAAATCATCACCGGTTCCTTTCCCAACCTAGGAGCAGTATGCAACTACTTGCTGACATCTGGAAGGGATGTGGTGTTAGGATGTTCAGCCTGGAAAGACCGTGTAAATATGGAAGACACACTTTTTGCAGGTGCAGTTGTCAACCGGATCAAATCTCATTTTAATATCCATTGTGATGCTTCCAAAATGGCGGAGGGACTTTACCTCGAAGCTGGAGAGGATCGTTTTACATTCATGCGAGAGCGTGGTGCTACTCACTATCACCGCCTCATGAACTACGGACTGGAAAAGGATATTCGTTATTGTCTTGAAGCAGACGGTGCCAATGTTTTACCCATTTTCCGGGGAGACAGGCTGGTTATTTCATGATGCCCAGCAGTTTTTCCATGTTTTCACTCCGGATCATGTATTTCTGGTAGCGTCTGTCTTCTTCTGAACGGATTCTTTCTACCAAAAGCAGATCTTCACCGGTCAGCACTTTGAATTTATGGTTTATCCGGCTGATGGCTTCTGTCCGGATTTTTTTCTGAACCTCGATGGTTTTCTTGCCAATCCCCAGCATAGCGTTTATATCTTCCACAGATCCATATTTCTTGGAAAGAGTCGCGTCATGTATAAATCGGATGACTGTCAGCTCACCTTCGCTAAACTGATTGGATTGTTCAGCTTCTTCTTCGTTAAAGAGTATGGACGAGATGTTGACCGCTTTTCCTGCTATTTTAAGCCTTGATTTTTTCCACTGGTAAAAACCGGTTACTCCGGCCATCAATATCAATAATCCAATGCCACCCATAAGATTCCAGTTGGTAGGTTTGATATAAAGTGGCACACCTTCTGATTCAAAGTCTTTTCGTGTAATCTTTGTATGGTAAAGCTTGTAAGTAGTATCCTTTGCATAAGTGAAATAAAAGGTTGAATCCTCTATGAAACAATTGTTGATAATCTGATTTCTAGAGTTTCCAAGAAAAAAATCACGCAAACCCAAATTTGTTAGTCTTAAAAGTCTGTTCTTTTCAAAATCCAAAAGGTATTGGTTATTGTAATTGAATATTACAATCATTCCGTTCATGGAAGGTGCAGGAACAATGATGTGTGTTGCAAGAACTTTACCGTATTCATTGGTGACAATGGGATTAAGCGAACCCAACAGCGTATTCTTTAGATTTTTCAGATCTAGTCTGGCAACTGGGAATGTGCTTTTACTATTTGTTTCAGCTTCATTTTTATCATCACCCGAATAATATAATTGTCCACCTTTGGTATCAAGATAATAAAATAAGGGTAAGAGCGCAACCTCCTTATCTACGGGTTTTAAATTCCATTCCCTGTTGTATGCACTATAGTATCTCAGGTGACCATTTGCTTTCCAGAATCCCCAACCTCCAAAATTGTATAATGTATCATTGTAGGATACATAAATTGCCCCATTGTTGTATCCATAAAAGTGGGTGGAATCTAATCGCTTGAAATACATGGAATCCCCAACCTGTTTTACTGCTTTATAAACCCTGCCTGTACTATTGATAAACAAGTATAATCCATCCTTTTTTTTCAACAAACTTTGGCTATACAGTTTTGTATAGCTGGCATCACTTTCAAAAAAATATTGTCTTTCATACGAATTTCCTACTTCTATATTTTCCGATTTGCTTTGGTATAAATGGTTCAACAACGGGTTAATTTTCACAGCCTCCAGTCCGTCTTGCGCAGCAATTTTCTCTGATAAAATAAGAGATATAAAAAAACCTACTATGTTTCTGATTGATTTACAAAACATTATCTTCACAACACATTCATTTACAAACTAATATACAAAATTACGCTGATTTACTGTTTTCCAAACTCATTTTCATAAATTGTGATATCAACATATCGTTATGGAAAATACAGATCTCAGGAGTCAGGGCTGGTTTGGCCGAAAGGGGAAAGACGGATTCATTTACAGGGCCTGGATGAAAAATCAAGGCATACCAGATGAGGAATTCAGGGGTAAGCCGGTAATTGGTATCTGTAATACCTGGAGTGAGTTGACACCCTGCAATGGTCATTTCCGTGAGCTTGCTGAATCTGTTAAAAAGGGCATCATTGCCGCAGGCGGATTCCCGGTGGAATTTCCAGTCATGTCTCTTGGCGAAACACTGATAAAGCCCACGGCCATGCTCTACCGCAACCTGGCGAGCATGGATGTGGAGGAATCCATCCGGGCCAATCCCATGGATGGTGTGGTACTGCTTTGCGGTTGCGACAAAACAACGCCTTCTCTGGTGATGGGCGCCTGCAGTGTAAATATTCCCACAATAGTGGTTTCAGGTGGACCAATGCTGACAGGGCGTTATGAAGGAAAAAACATCGGTACTTCAGATATCTGGCGTTTCAATGATGCCGTGCGCAACGGGGATATGAGTCA
>JBDLTO010000234.1:0-8148 GCA_039805815.1 Bacteroidota bacterium
GATTCGTACTGAAATGACTGAGCAATCATGTTGTTGAATTTATAAGTGGATAATCAACACCAGTTTTCCGATTGCTTTGGGAAAACCAGTGCCCATAAAACGCTGAGTTAATTCACACCCTCCGTTCCCGCTGATATAATCCCTTCAAACCATTCTTCACTTGAAAATAAAACCAAGCCATACTCCCATTCATCCAAACCGCAATAAAGACCAGTAAAATTCCTGCATAATAAAGTGTCTGACCCCCATCCAATACAACACTGTACATGATCATGCTCATACCAACTGCCGCCAATATTGCGGAATAAACCGTACGCATACCCCTCCTGTTCAGGATAATTCCGGCTAAAGTGGTGATGCAAAGCATTGATGTAATGATGATGGTGAGTGTGGAGTTGTGTGTAACCGATGATTCAATGATGGTGCCTTCGCCACAAAGTAGGGCCGTACCTGTGAAGGCCATGATGCAAAAAGGACATTTGGGGAGAATGACCAGCATTAAACCAGTCAGGAGTCCCAGCCTACCTTTTTCACGTGGCTTTGTGTTTTCTATGCAATTTTGACAGACAGTATCCATCAGAATTAATCGTTGTGGAGCTTCAACAACAATCTTACTGATAGGTTCAATGAAACCAACCAAATTTACATTTTACTGACAAATAAATTTGGAAATGTGTTCTAAATACACATAAAGGACAAGACTAGCGTCAGGATCGCTTTCGGTAACTCAATATGGCGAGTCCGTTGACAAGCATGGCATAACCAATAATGACAGCAAATTCTTTGGTAACATCCCCTAATGTGGCACCTTTGAGTACTACCCGCCGCATTACTTCGATGAAATAGGTCACAGGATTAATACGGGTAATCCATTTTGCCCACTCAGGCATGCTGTCGATGCTTGTATATAAGCCCCCCATCAGGATAAAAATCATCATGATGAAAAAAGAAACCAGCATAGCCTGTTGCTGGGTGGCAGAGAAAGTAGAAACGAGTAATCCCATGCCGAGGATGACAAGCAGGTAAACCGCTGCAAAAACGTAGATGGTCCAATAGGCGCCCAGGGGTACAATGCCATAAACAAGTCTGGCAATCAAAAAACCGATGGTCAGTACAACCAATCCAAGTACCCAGAAGGGTATGAGTTTACCAAGGATAAAATGGTGTTTTTTGATGGGAGAAACATTGATCTGCTCGATGGTTCCAATCTCCTTTTCCCTTACGATATTGATGGCAGTGAGGTTCATGCCAACCATAGTAAGGAGTAACACCAGGATACCCGGCACCATGAAATACTTGTAATTCATCCCTGGATTGAACCAGTTGGTGAAGGTGGTGGTGATGGAAAAGGGCTTTTGCAGGCGGTCAGGCTGCAGCCATTCTGTTCGGATATCACCGTTAAATTGTCTGAGCAGGTTGTTGAGGTATGCGCCACCCAAGCTGGCTTTTACGCCATTGATGGCATTGACGGCAAGCATCAGCCTGGCTGATTCTTCCCGGATCAAATCTCTTTCAAAGTTGTGGGGTATTTCAAGGATCAGATCAGCCTGATCTTTTTCAATGGCCTCCATTGCCAAGTCTCTATCGGAACCGTACCCGATAACCCTGAAATATCCTGTTGCACTGATGTTGTCTATTAACCTTCTGGATAGTGCAGAATGATCATGATCAGTAACCTGCAGATTGATATTCTTGATTTCATAGTCTGCAGCATTGGGCAGCACCAGCAACTGTATCACAGGCATGATAAATATCAACCTGATGATGGCCGGGTTGCGGATGATCTGCCTGAACTCTTTACTCAATATCACGCCCAGTTTACTCATGCCAGTCTTACTTTAAATTTTTTAATGGCCATTGTCATGAAGAAAATGAGCATACCGATCAAAATCAAGGTTTCTTTCCAAACATGTTTCAATCCAACGCCCTTAATCATCACAGACCTCACTATGATATAAAACCATTTTGCCGGCACCGCGTTTGATACAACCTGCATTGGCAAAGGCATATTCTCGATTGGGAACATAAAACCGCTGAGCATGACTGTAGGCAAAAACATACCTATCAGGGAAATGAACATAGCCGATTGCTGGGATGCGGTAGATGATGAAATAAGCAGACCAAGTGAAAGGGCTACCAAGATAAACAGGATGCTTTCGCCGACGAGCAAGGTGAGACTGCCATTGATGGGTACATCGAGCACAAAGACACTCAACAGCAATATGCTGGCGATATTCAGCATAGAAAGCAGCAGGTATGGAACCGCCTTCGCAATGATAATCTTGAGTGGCTTTAAGGGCGATACCAGCATGACTTCCATGGTACCCAGTTCTTTCTCCCTGACCACGGTGAGTGCCGTCATCATCGTACACACCAAGAGCAATACCATCGCCATAACACCAGGTACAAAATTGTAGGCCCCTTGCAGCTGGGGATTGTACAGCATCCTGGTTTCTGTTTGAATGGTAAAAGGCATCTTCTTTTCCCCTGTTATATTCTGTTCAAAGTCAACCACAACCGCATTGGCATAATTGATGAGCGTATTGGCTACGTTGGGGTCACTGGCATCGGCAATAAACTGTAAAGTAGCTCCGCCGGGCCTTTCCATGTCTTTACCAAAATTTGGAGGGATAACGATGCCGATTCTGACCTGGCCTTTCCGAAAAGATTGCTCGAGTGATTCAAGCGACTGAAACTTTCCGCGCAACTCAAAGTAACGACTGGCATCCAGTTCATCAATGAGTTGTGCAGACCGTTCATCATGCGACAAATCAATAACTGCAAAGCCGGAATTTTTCACTTCATTGGTCAGCGCAAATCCAAAAATCAGGATCTGAACTACCGGCATACCAATCAGTATAAACAGGGTTCTCCTGTCTCGCATGATGTGAATAAATTCCTTTACTACAAAATTATAAAACTGTTTCATCAGTTAATTTTCAGTTCTTGTTGCCTTTCGTGCCAATTGCAGAAACACTTCATTCATGCTGCTTACACCCATGCGCTGTTTCATGCCGGCCGGGGTGTCAAGGGCCTCTATCCTGCCATCCACCATGATAGATACCCGATTGCAGTATTCCGCTTCATCCATGTAATGGGTTGTCACAAAAACCGTAATCCCCTCACCTGCTGCCTCATAAATCAGTTGCCAGAACTCCCTGCGCGTAATGGGATCAACGCCACCTGTTGGTTCATCGAGAAAAACAATGCGTGGTTCGTGGAAGATGGCCACTGAAAAAGCAAGTTTTTGCTTCCAGCCCAGTGGCAGACTCCCCACAAGCATATTTTTTTCGGCCTCCAGCTCCAGTCCTTTAAGGATATGTTCTGCCTTCACACGGATGGCTTTACTGCCCATCCCATAGATTCCGGCGTAGAAACGGATATTTTCCATAACTGAAAGGTCATCATACAGCGAAAAACGCTGACTCATGTAGCCGATGGAATTCTTGATTTTTTCATTCTCGCCGTATACGTCAAAGCCTCCCACCGTTGCGACTCCCGATGTGGGCAGTGACAATCCGCAGAACATGCGCATGGCAGTTGTTTTGCCTGCTCCGTTGGCTCCCAAGAATCCGAATATTTCTCCCTTGCTGACTTCAAAAGAAATCTGATCAACCGCTGTGAAGTCACCAAATTTCTTGGTCAGCTTATCTGCTGTTATGGCTTTATCCTGCATGTGACCACATTAATGAAATGAAACAATCCTCAATATCGGGCTCAACCTCCTTGACTTCAATATTCACGGGCAACGCCGGTAGTGCTGCATCATTTTTGAGTACAACATGATGATGCTCCCCAAAGGGGTAAGCATGCGCTACTGCATCCATCGCTTGTAACTGCCTGAGCAACTGCAGCATATCCGGTCCCTTTACCGACAAAAGCTTTTTGCCAAAAGCATTTCTCAGGTGCTGAGGAGTATCCGCACCCATCATACTGCCTTGTTGGATCAGACCTACCCTGTCGCAAAGTGAAGCCTCATCCATATAAGGTGTTGACACCATGATGGTAATCCCTTCTGCCCGAAGCGATCTCAGGAGCTCCCAGAATTCCTTGCGGGATACAGCGTCAACACCCGTTGTGGGCTCATCAAGGAACAATGTTTTTGGACGATGAATGAGTGCACAACTGAGGGCAAGCTTTTGTTTCATGCCACCGGAAAGCTTGCCGGCCCTCACTTTTTTGAAGGGCTCAATCATCTTGTACACATCCTTGATGAGGTGGTAATTTTCCTTAACAGAGGTATTGAAAATATTGGCAAAGAAATTGAGGTTTTCCTCCACGGTCAGATCGGTATACAATGAAAATCTACCGGGCATATAACCCACTTCCTTTCTGATCTGCATGAAATCTTTGGTAGTATCCAATCCATTTACCGAGGCCGTACCGATGTCTGGCAGCAGCAGGGTGGTGAGGATGCGAAAAAGCGTGGTTTTGCCCGCACCATCCGGACCAATCAATCCGAATAACTCACCTTCAGGAATGGTAAGCTGAATATTTTTCAATGCATCCTGCTTTCCCTTTTTGAGGGGATAAGACTTGCTGATATTGTTGATGGTGATACCGTTCATGTCAGAATTTAACTTCGCCATACATGCCTATCTTCAGCAGGCCGTCGTTCTTCACCCGAACTTTGAGTGCATAAACCAGGTTGGCACGTTCATCTTTTGTCTGAATGGTTTTGGGGGTGAACTCGGCCTTGGATGAAATCCAGTAAACAACACCTTTATATGTAGCATAATCATCAGTTCCTTTGTCTACCATCACATTTACTTCCTGATTGAGTTTGAGTTGAGAAAGTTGGCTCCCGGTAACGTATACGCGCAGGGTTAAAGTAGATAAATCAGCAATCTTATACAGAGGCTTACCCATCAGCGCCATCTCGCCGGGTTCAACATAAGTAGCAATGACTGTACCAGGTGACGGATTAACTATAGACGACCTGGAAACCATATCCTGCAACTGGGCAGCCCGCTTTTGCAGAGGAGCCGCCTCACTCAGAATGGCCCTATTCTGGTTGGATACATTGGATTGCTGTACTTTTATTTGCTGCTCAGTTACCCGGATCTGCTTTTGCGTTGTCTCCAACTGAAACTTCAGATCGTCTACCTGCTTGGCGGTTGCCGCATCTTTTTTGAAAAGTTTTTCAACCCGTGCGAGTTCGCTTTCGAGGTTATTGCGTTGTGCAAGCTGTACTTCCCGCTGTTCCTGAAATAACCTGACCTGTGGAGCTGCATCAACCGTTTTTTGCTGTAGCGCCTGCATGCTGGCTTCCACCTGTTCCTGCTGAAGCGTTACATTGGTTGCATCAATTTGTCCAACTGTATCCTGGAGACCAAGCGAATCGCCTTCCTGCACATCAAAGGTCAGCAATCGTCCACTGGCTTCTGCTGCCACCATGATTTCATTGGCTTCAAATGTTCCCTGAGCATCAAAATCCCCGTTATTGCCTTTGCAGGCCATCGCAGCCGATGCAAAAGTGAGGATGATCCATTTTTTCATGTTATTCTGTTGTATTTTTTTATTGTTTTCCTCTGATGATTTCAAGTTGCATACTAGACTGCAGCCATTGCAGTTCATGGGCTTTCAAGGCCTGCCTTGCCTGGTCTTCGGCATTCACTTCCCGCACATAATCACTGGCTGTGATTACTCCTGCTTCCAGCTGTGCCGCAGCAGCCTCTTTTACGGCTGTACGCAATTCAATGATGCCCTTGTCGGTATCCATGAGCTGCCTGAACTTTTCAACTTCTGCCAGCTGTTGCCTTACCTGGGCATTGGCATTTTTAAGGTATGTTTCCTGTTGCAATGCAATGGTAGTTGCACCAACAGCGTTCAATTCTTTTTCATTTTTTGCGGTATACAGGTTGCTGATCGACCAGTTCAAACGGAGCCCGCCTATACTGAACCACTGAAATTCATTCCTGAGCATATTGAGTCCGGGTCTGCCATATCCTGCTTGCAAAAATGCACTGGCTTTGGGAAGTGATTTTGATCGCAACAAATCTAGTTGTCTGGTATTGAGCTGTGCTTGTGATTTAAAAACATCAAGTTGCTTGTTAATGCTTCCGGCCGGATTAAACCTATTCAGATCAGGGGTTTCCAGTTGCACATTTTCGGTAAAGACAGTATCCGTTAACACGCCCAGGATATCAATCAATCCCTTGCGTGTTGCGGCTAATTCAATGCTCCGCTGATCAAGCTTCAGCGCCTCAGCCTTAAGGGAATTCAAAGCCGATTTAAAAGCCACCCCATTTTCAAGTTGTGCACTCACTTTTTTGATTCCGGTCTGAATATCTGAACCAACCAGTTTCAACTGATCCAGTTGTGCATCCACAAACAATATGCTGCAATACAACTGATCTACCCGTTCTTGCAGTTTGTACATCTCCAGCTCAAGTTTGCTAGATTCAGAAACAGCTTGCAACTGGGTCAACTGCTGTTGGTTGCGGATAAGGCCTCCGTCATAGATCAACTGCGAAAGATCCATCGTAACCCTGTATTGATCTTTGGATGGCGGCTCTACAACAAACGGTGCATTGGGGATGGAAACTTTGGTTACATCTGACTGATAAGATGCTTGTCCGCCCAACATAAGCTGCGGTACATAACCTTTCGCGAGGTTACTGACAGTAAGGGTGGCAGTCTTTTCAATAAGTCCCTGCTGCCTGATTAACGGATACCCTTTCCGAGCCCTGTTTTCTGCATCTTGCAGGGTGAAGGGCTGGGCTAATGCTGAAGCCACAAAGCACACCATAGCCATTAACAAAGGAATAATCCTTCTGGTCTTGTCATTCACTTTTTTCAATTTTTAAAGATGATATAATCAACTCCGGTACAAGGCGTTTTCTTTCCTCCATCAATGCCATAAATTCCCCTTCACCAATACCCATATTGAACTGCATCATGGGTTTGGCTATCACCGGGAAAATACAGAGGCCCAGGATATTCATGATCAGCTGATGGGGGGCAACCCGTCTGATAATCCCGGCTTCCGCTGCTGCCTGAAGTTGTTGACGGAAAATGGAGAAGTCGGGGCGCGACTGTGTAGCGGTGAACATGTTTCTGATGAAAATGTCTTGAGAACGATTCATTTCACCAATCACAAATACGGGAATAAAAGGATTTTCTACCGACAGTGTGATGTATGCTTCACACAAGCGGGTTATTTTCTGAAAAACATCCATATTACCCTGCAGAACTTCATTCAGGCGGGAGAAAAACAAACGGGCACTTTCGATGAAAACCCTTTCGAAAAGCAGGTCTTTGGACCTGAAATAATAATGCAATAAAGCCTTATTGATTCCAGCAGCATCAGCAATCTCCTGCATCCGCGCACCCTCACGACCCTTTTCCCGGAATACTTTTGTAGCCGCTTCCAGGATGCGCTCTTCCGTAACCATTGACTGATCAGTTACCTGCTCTTTTTTAACCATATAGTATAACCAATTAGTTTAACCATCTGGTTAACAAAGTTACAAAAGAGTCCAATTCAGACCAAAAAAATCGAAAAATCAGCTTCCTCTGCCTTTTTGTATAGATTGCCGGCCCCAGTTGGGGAGTGCAATATTCAGGTTATCATGTGTTGTTGCCATCTCCTTCCTGAGTTGAGTGGTTAATTCAGCAACTTTTTGCTGATAGGCAGGTTGAGCAGACAAATTCTGCATTTCCCAGGGATCTTTGGTGAGGTTAAAAAGTTGTGTATGCGCTACGCCGTCTACATTGTACAAGATCAGCTTGAAGCCATCGGCAGATTTATAACTCCTACTCCAATGTCCGTATACATTGTAAATAGCAGAACGTACAAATTGTTGTGGCAAATTGAATACCGATATATGGCTCTTCCCTTCAACGGATGTAGGCTTTGTAATACCCAGGTAGTCGTAAAGTGTTGGAGCAATATCACTGAGGTAATTGAATCCATTGTACGAAGAACCGGATGGTACACCAGGACCCGCCATGATCATGGGTACGCGGATGCTGTGTTCGTAAAGGTTCTGTTTGCCGAGCAAACCATGCTGCCCCACTGCAAGACCATTATCACCGGCAAATACAATGATGGTATTATCGCTTAATCCGTTGCGCTCCAATGCCTCAATGATGCGCCCTACATTGTAATCCATTTCACTGATCATAGCATAATAATTGGCTATG
>JBDLTO010000235.1:0-3347 GCA_039805815.1 Bacteroidota bacterium
GTATAGGTTTTGCCATATAGTTTAGGATGAAGGAATTATGCCATAAAAATAATGTAAATATCTAACGCATTGTGCTATTAAAACGGGTAATTAGAAAAGTAGATTAATGTGTTTTGCCAATAGAACGCTTTTTACTCCCATCCTGTCCAGGAGGGGAATTATTGTGACTCGTCCTAAAAAAGTTTTCGGGTTGATTAGTTAATCCTTGCATTGGTTTACAGTGACTCTTCCTAATAGCAATTGATCAGTAAGCATCCTGGTCGCCACGGATGAGTTTGATCACCGTTTGGAGTATAATCTGGAAATCGAGGGTGAGCGACCAACGGTGAATGTAATAGAGGTCGAGGTTTACGCGTTGAACCATGTCTTTGTGCGACCTCACTTCTCCTCTGCATCCGTTGATTTGTGCCCAGCCTGTAATTCCGGGCTTCACCAGGTGTCTCTTCAGGTAGTTCTCCACGCTGTGCATGGACTCGAGGTTCATTGGTGTGGGGTGGGGGCGTGGACCTACAATCGACATATCTCCGAGCAACACATTCCAGAACTGCGGCAGTTCATCCAGACTGCTACTGCGCAGAAAGCGTCCTATCCGGGTAACCCTGGGGTCGTTGCGTGCCGTCTGCTCAAAAGGATCAGTAACAAGTGGCATAATCATGGTTCTGAACTTGAAACAGGTGATGGGCTTGTTGTTGAAGCCCCAGCGTTCCTGGTGGTAAATGGCCGGACCTTTTGAATCAAGTTTTATCAGAATCATGATGATGGGGAAGAGCCACCATCCTATCGTCAGGAAAAAAACAGCCGCAAAAAGCTTGTCAAAAATATTTTTGATCAGCATGTTTTCCTGCCTGTCCAAAGGCAATTCATTGAGGTTGATGACCGATACAAGCCCGATATTGTCTATCTCTGAACTGTTGGAGGTGAGGTGATACAATTCAGGCATGATGCGGGCCTTCACCCTTTTCTGATCGCAAACCTCTATGCAGTCTCGGATGGCGCCCTGTTCAGTGTGTGGAAGTGAAATGATTACCTCATCAATGGGCTCACGGGTAAGAATTTCGGCCAACTGTTCGGGCTTGCCCAGGTAACGGCTTCCATTGATGGCCACGGGTTCATGATCCAGGAAACCTAAACACTTATATCCGTAATAAAAGTGTTCAGACAGGGTGTTGTAAAAATCAATAGAAGGACCATTAACGCCTACAATAACAATATTCTCATTGGTAGTTCCCTGGTGAAAGGCCGCGTGTTGCTTTTTTCTTACAAAATATTTGAGCAATACGGTAATGAAGAAATGCAGTCCGATGAACACACTGAAAGCAAAGCTTACCTGGTAGTTGGGCTGCATGAAAAATAAAAAAGAACTGAGCAGCACCGTAAAGATGATGTTGGTATATATGTTTACAACAATTTCTTCTGTGTATTTTTTGGATCGCCTGTTCCTATACAGCTTACTTACCTGGGCGGACAAAAACCAAAGGGATATCAACAGGAGGATGAAGAAAAAATCTGATACAGATTTTGGGAAAACAAAACTACCGTTGGGCCAGTATGTGGCGAATATAAAAGACAAGACGAGCGTCGGGGCGTCTATGGTGTATTGCAGCCTGGAATAGAACCTCGGACTCCTGGGCATAAAATTATTCAGCCTGTTTTGGGTATCTGTTTTTTAAGGGTGGAAAGATACAAAGATGTGATGGTATCCCAATCATATTTGGTGCCTATTCCTTCCCGGGTGATACTTTTTCTCGTTTTTATCTCTTCAGGATGGCTTTCTGCCCAGTTGATAAAGTTGGTTACGGATTGTGGATCCTTCTGAAAATAGTATCCGAATTTTTCTTCCTGGAGCACTTCTCTGCTGAAAACAGTATCCAATGCTGCAATGGCAGTGCCGTAACCCATGGCTTTGAGTAAGGTTGGATTGGTGCCGCCAAATTCATGTCCGTGGAAATAGACATAGCAGTTGTGGTATAACTCTGCCAGCTCTGTTGGATCTTTGATATAGCCCGTGAAGATTACCCTGGGGTCTTTCTCCGATTTAATTGCATCCGCATAATCGTCTTTGTAAGGAACATCTCCAACAACCACCAGTCTGCGGGTGGAATTGGAATCCACAAATCCTTTTAGAATGATATCTGCGTTGTTGTCTGGTATCAGCCTGCCAACAATCAGGTAATAATCTTCAATATTCAAAAGCCATTTGCGGATGAGCGGTGTCATCCTCGATTTCTTGACATAGGCCCCATAGGCAATCACCACACTGTCTCTTCCGAATTTTTCCAGGTAAATCTTCCGCATGGCTTCGGCATCGGTGATAACTGTATCAAAAAACCAGGTGGCCATCCTGGCTGCTATCCGGAAATAAACAGCCCCAAGTCCTTTCCATTTGGGCCGCAACCACTCTAGTCCGTCTACATTGATTGCGCAGGGCTTGCCGCAGATTTTGGCAATGAGTCCGAACGGTCCATTCGCAGCGTTGAGTGCTAGGATCACATTTGCCCTACTGAAGCCGGCGTGCCAAAAAGCCATGAAGCTGTGTACAGGCTGACTCAGTGTTTTAGATTGGAAAGTTGGTATGTAAACCAGTTTCACACCCAGGTAGGTTTTAGGTTTGGTCTTGAAGAGGTGGCTGTGACAATACACCGTGACCTCAACACCCTGTTTTACAAGGCGCTCTGCTATTTCCTTTACAAGGGTTTCATAACCACTGTACACATGGGGGTAACCCCTTGAGCCGATGATGGCTATCCTAAATGGTTTCGATGACATCAAGCATATTTTTTTCGTAAGCCTCTTTCGTAAAATATTCCGCCACCCTGTCTTTGGCATTGCGGCCATACCGTGCAGCAATCCGGTGATCCAGAGACGGCAGGGTCAGCATCGCGGCCTGATCCATATACACCATGGAAATGTAAGTGCCTGTTTCATTTTTTTCAACAATCTCCCTGGAGCCGCCGGTGATGGTGCAAACCACAGGTTTGCCTGCGTGCATGGCTTCGAGCAATACGGTAGGGAAAGGATCCGGACCGGTAGACGGGAGCATGAATGAATCGATTGCAGCATAAAACGAAGGCATGTCGTCGCAAAAGCCAATGTAATGAACATAATCTTCCAGGTTATTTTCCCGGATGTACTGCTTCATATTATCTAGGAGGTATTCATAACCAGGATAAGGGTCGCCTGCTATTACATAATGTATGTATTTTCTGTCGCGGTTCAGGTATTTGGCAATCTGCAGAAACTCCATTTGTCCCTTCCAGTAATGTATCCGGCTGGCCATACCGAGGAGCTTGACATCTTGTGGAATATTGTATTTCTCCCTGAACAATTCCCTGGCGCCCTCTGGTGCC
>JBDLTO010000236.1:0-6171 GCA_039805815.1 Bacteroidota bacterium
TTTGGGTATGGATTTTGTTCACCAATCACATGGTAAATTGCTAGAAAGTAACAATAAAAAACTTACCATCCCAACAGGAGAAATTGAGATTGAGGTAACCGGATTTAAAATACTCAATAAATCTGCAACTCCACCATTCACCATTCAGGATGATACAGACGGTGGGGATGACTTGCGGATGAAATACAGGTATTTAGACCTTCGCCGAAATGCAGTAAAGAGAAACCTCGAGCTTCGCTATGCCGTTAACCGATCAGCAAGAAATTACCTCCATGAAAATGCTTTCATGGATATTGAAACTCCTTTTCTCATTAAATCAACACCTGAAGGGGCCAGAGATTTTGTGGTACCATCCAGAATGAATACTGGCCAGTTTTACGCCTTACCACAATCACCCCAAACCTTCAAGCAATTGCTGATGGTTAGCGGCTATGACCGTTACTATCAGATTGTAAAATGTTTCAGGGATGAGGATTTGCGTGCCGACCGCCAACCTGAATTCACCCAGATTGATTGTGAAATGTCTTTTGTGGAGCAGGAAGATATTCTGAAAATGTTTGAAGAGCTGATTAAAAGAATTTTCAAGGATGTCAAGAACATAGATTACAGCGATACTATTGAGCGGATGACTTGGGAGGATGCCATGTGGCAATATGGCAATGACAAACCAGATATCCGTTTCGGTATGTCCATATGCACATTAAAAAAGCCAGCTACGGTCTTTTATGAAAAAAACGATCATGCCAACCTGATCAGTGATGCCGGATTTGTGGTTTTTGACGGTGCAGAATCAGTTCTAGCGATCGCAGTTCCAGGTGGTGCGGCATTTACCAGAAAACAACTGGATGAACTGACTGAATGGGTAAAAAGACCACAGATTGGCATGAAAGGCTTAGCTTATATCCGTGCCAACGAAGACGGTTCATACAAGAGCAGCATTGATAAGTTTTACAGCGAAGAACGCTTGAAAACCATTGCAGAAGCCAGTGGTGCGCAATCTGGAGACATCATTCTCATCTTGGCAGGTGCAGAAGAAAGGACCAGAAAGGCTATGAGCGAACTGAGGTTAGAAATGGGCAAACAGCTTGGATTGCGGAAGGAGAATGAGTTCAAATTGCTATGGGTGCTTGACTTTCCTCTCTTTGAATATGCAGAAGAGGAAAACAGATGGGTGGCCAGACATCATCCGTTCACATCACCCAAACCTTCACAGATCCAAACAATGATTGATAATGATCCCGTCATTCATGATGCAGCCAACTACCTATCTCATCCTTATGCACAAATTAAAGCCAATGCTTATGACATGGTGCTGAATGGCAATGAGATTGGTGGCGGATCCATACGGATTTACCAACGTGAATTACAAGAGAAAATGTTTGCTGCATTAGGGATGACGCAGGAAGAGGCATTGCATAAATTTGGTTTCCTATTGGGAGCTTTTGAATATGGAGCTCCTCCACATGGTGGTATTGCTTTTGGCTTTGACAGGCTTTGCTCCATCTTGGGTGGTAGTGAAAGCATCCGTGACTTCATTGCATTCCCCAAAAACAATTCCGGCAGGGATGTGATGTTGGATGCACCCTCTTCGATTGACAACAGCCAGCTGGATGAACTGGCACTCTTGTTGAAGCATTTATAATTGATAATCAATATATTATACAAAATAAAAAGGTGTCAATGGCACCTTTTTATTTTATTTTCTGCTCCAAATTTCGTAAATTCTATCCCCCTTGGAGCTTAGGCCTGAATGATGCCAGTTTCCCTCCTTCAACTCGCCATTGAAAGAAAGGGATGCCCCTACCCTGGTTGCATCTCTGGAGAAAAATTCTATATGCTCCGTATATTTTCCGTTTTCAAATGTGTAAAAACCACCACCGGTCCCAAAAAAATCTCCTGTTTCTGAATTGATTGCGGCCCATTGAAATCTTGTTCCAGAAAGAATTTTGATGGTTTTACGCGCGCCGGGTCTCATCTCAGCCATTTTCCCATCCTGTTCCCTTCCAATGATTTTCCAGTTTCCTGATAGTCCCTGCTGTGCATCGTCTAACCGCTCCCATCCAACCGCAATGCCGCTGTAGGGGAAAAAGAGTTTAGTTCCCTGCTGCTGAAAGGCAAGTACATAGTTTTTTGTAACTGCAGAACGATCGGCTGTATTGAATTCTATTTTCCCTTTCAACTCGCCATTTTCCTGGTGGGCTGTTCCACCAGCAGTATTGATAAACTTTTTATCCTGTACATGAAAAGTTGCCACAGAAAAGTAATTATCCACTATAGTCAATGTCTGAATAGCAGAATCCAGGTTTCGCTTCCACGCACCCTGCAAGGGCTGAGCATTTGAGTGGACGCCAACTAAAAAAAGGATGAGGAGATAAATTACACTTTTCATATTACTGAGAGATAAAAGTTAACTACCTGCTGCCAAAGCTTTTAACACCACTGATCAAAGCCTTTTAACACGGATGTTTCTGAATCGAACGACATCACCATGGCCCAGGAATCCGATATGGCCCTGCTTATTGAGTAAACCGGGATGCTTGTTGCCATCTGCAGTTCCGTTTTCAGCAGATTTTTGGAGGTTTCCATCCATGATCACCTGACCATTCAATACCACCTTGATATTGTTGCCTTTGGCTATAACAACCTGCTCATTCCATTCTCCCGTTGGT
This sequence comes from Bacteroidota bacterium, assembly GCA_039805815.1. Taxonomy (GTDB): domain Bacteria; phylum Bacteroidota; class Bacteroidia; order Chitinophagales; family Chitinophagaceae; genus Pollutibacter. The sequence goes on from JBDLTO010000236.1 coordinate 2,670, forward strand.
TTCAGGAAGCCCCGTTTTGCAGGAATTACCCCATAAACCGAACCATGGTATTGATATGGCTTCAGCTTCTCATAAATAGGCGCCTCATTATCAAGTATTTGAAGCTCCATTCCTACGTAGGCAGCATCGCCTGTTGTAGGTGTACGAATGCCCAAGCCATTGTTGGCACCAGGAGTCAATTGAAATTCGAACCGGTACTCAAAATCACCAAACTCTTCAGCGGTATAGATATTACCACCTCCCAATTCAGGGTGGGTAACAATAACGCCATCTTCCAAAGCGTACCCCGTTTTGTTACCAATCCACTTATCGAGATTGGTACCATCGAAAAGAGATTCAAAACCTTCCTTTTGTTCAGCGGCAGAAAGAGGTGTTGATGCTACAGGATCAAGCTCCCTCAGGAAAATATTCCGGTAAGCCACATAGGTTCCATGGGCCTGCAGTTCAATTTGTTCCCTGATGAAAATCGGAAGTTTCCGGTCCCAATAGTTTTCAAGAATGGTCTCATCGGTAACTTTGATGCCATTGAGGAAAACTGTAACCTTATCGCCCTTCATGATGATGTGAAAAGTATTCCACTCACCGATGGCGTTATCGGCCACCTGAAGTGGCTTGGAAGCATTCTTCTGGTTGTTGTATAATCCGCCTGAACCCACTTGCGCCCCTACTTCACGACGGGAAGTATCCCAGATTTGCACCTGTGGACTCCCCCTCAGGTAAATACCCGCATCGCCTTTGGCAGTAATTTTCCAGTCGACATACATTTCAAAATCACCATACTGTTTTACTGTACACAGGTTATCTCCATGACCGGTAAAAATAAGGAGACCATCTTCAACCACCCAGTCATTACCCGCGCTGGCATTGGCTGCAGACTGAGCTTTCAATAATTCATCGCTAGTCATTTTTGAACGCGCGATTGGATTGCCCACCAGCCCCTTCCAACCGTCCAGGTTTTTCCCATTGAAAAGCCTCACCCAACCATTGTCGTATGGAATTGCCTTGAGGTAATCCCGCAATGCTTTTGTCAGGCTGACGCTATCGACACCGCTAATCAAAGGAAGGGCTTTTTCCAATGACTCACGCGGTGCTATTCCCCGAATCGATTTGTCACTGAGCGCATTACGTGCCATGATGAGAGCCGCCTGCTTTTGTAGGACAGGATCACTTAGGTACTGTGCTGCAACCAGCAATGCAGGAACCCCTTTCAGGCCTTCCATTTTATACAATGCATTTCGCTTATCAACAGGATTGCCGGCAGATTTCACTTCATCCTGAATATCCAGAAGCAGCTGTACCGGATTCTTTTTAGCAATGATCGGCTTAGCTGATGAGGTTTGCTGCATGGGCAAAACAGCTGCTACATGACCTAGAGCAGCTTTGATGTGTCCAGCTATTACTGGAGAGGCTTTGAGCAGTCCGCTTTCAAGTGCAGCAATGGCTGCAGTAGATTTGACAGTAGCAAGTGAACGGATTGCTCTTGGGCCGAATTGATCGTTTTGAAGCAATTTTTCAAGGTCCTTTACATTGACATCACTACCCAGCTGTCCCATCATTTCGATCATCAAATCCTTGGCTAGGAATGTTTTGGTAGAAGCAACCCCCTTACTCAGAACTGTTGCAGCCCTGACAGACAAGGTCGGATCCGGGGCAGCCTGATGAATATAGGCGGTGAGCGCAAATGTAGCCTGAGCGCGCATGGAATCATCATCAAGCATTTTATATAATTGCTTCCATGAGCTACTCTTCCAGGCATTCATGTTAGAGAGCGTCTGAGCAACCGTACTTTTTTGCTGATAGGGAAACTTTGATAAAGCTTCATTCATGGATTCTTGAGCTTGGATAACAGTGAAAATGGATGCTAGTCCAAGTATGATTAAGGTAAATTTTTTCATGTTCATCAGTTGGTATTAAATATTCCAGGGTGCGCGCATAGGGGGATTGACCATCCGATTGGCTTCATCATCCCCAATAAACTCCTGTAATACGGGATCAAATTTGAGGTTTCTTCCCAGTTGAAGTGCAATTTTACCCATGTTGATCATGGTGCAGGAACGGTGTCCGTTTGACTCATTGAGCGCAAACGGCTTCCTATGTTTTACTGATTCCAGGAAATTCGTCACCTGCGGTTCCGGATCAGGCATCATAGCCAACTTATCCTGGAGATTAGGAATAGTAGACTTGAATCCATTGAATAATTTGCCATTGGGACCCTCTATATAGGCCACATTGGGGTCCTTAGCTTCACCATCAAGGATGATTTTACAACCATCTGCGTATGTATACGTTATTTTCCGGAAGGTGCCGCATGCATCAGGGTGTTGCTGTTCTGCATCTACCTCAACTGATATCGGGCTGGTATTATCCTTGCCCAAGAAATATTGGATTGGGTCAAGGTAGTGTTGGCCCATATCTCCTAAGCCACCGCCATCATAATCCCAATAACCTCTAAAGGTGCCATGCACCCTGTGAGGGTGGTAAGGCTTATAAGGTGCTGGTCCGAGCCAACGGTCATAATCAAGGGTATCAGGAACTTTTTGTTCCTCCAGTTTGGTTTTTCCGACCCAATAAAATTTCCAGTCAAAACCAGTATGTTTGCTTACCGTAACTGTCAGCGGCCAGCCCAGAAGTCCGGATTCAACCAATTTCTTGATTGGCTTAACTGTAGTTTTCATACCGTAGAAATTATCTTCAAATCGAAACCAGGTATTGAGTCTGAACATCCGACCATACTGTTTCACTGCTTCAACCACTCGCTTACCTTCACCGATTGTTCTGGTCATGGGTTTTTCACACCAGATGTCTTTGCCGGCTTTGGCGGCTTCAATGGCCATAATGCCATGCCAGTGCGGAGGCGTGGCGATGTGAACGATGTCCACTTCTGGGAGCGAAATCAGTTCACGATGGTCATGAAAAGTCTTTACGCCCCCCCCTATCATTTTTTCTGCTGCCTGCAAATGAAGTTTTTCAACATCACAGATGGCAACCACACGCGTACCCGCATACGGGATATGTCCCCTACCCATTCCACCTACCCCAATAATTCCTTTTGTAAGCTGATCACTAGGAGGGATGAAGCCTTTTCCAAGTACATGACGAGGAACGATAAAAAAACCAGCTGCCGCTACGGCAGACTGCTGCAGGAACTTTCTCCTGCCATTGGATGATTTAATTGGCATGTTACAGCAAGTTGATTGTGTCTTAAAGATAGTGAACTCCCTCGAAGTTCTTTACAAATTCAATTACTTTTGTGTCATGTTACACTTCCTGACTATCAACAGATGAAAGTTGCTTACCTTATTTTGACCCACCGTTTACCCGAACAGTTGCAGCTGTTGGCAGGTCTTTGTCAGCATAAGGATATCGATTGCTACATTCATTTAGATCGAAAGACAAATTCTACAGCATTCAGTGATCTGAGCCGCTTCAGTAATATCCATTTCATCTCGGAAAGGATTAATTGCAGGTGGGGTACTTTCAGTCTAGTTCAGGCAACAATCAA
>JBDLTO010000237.1:0-3392 GCA_039805815.1 Bacteroidota bacterium
AAGATAACTTAGGTTTACAAAACCAATGCTTATCAACAAGCTTTCATTCATACTAACCCTATCATGGCTTTGGCTGACCAGTTGCAGCAATCAGACTACCATCGACATCCAATGTAGGGAAGGATCTCAATCTGAAACATGGGAAACACTGGAAAAGTCAGTATTCCCCCTAAAATTCAGCGAAGGCTCTTTCAATCCAGGTTACACGACTGCCTATTGGTGGATAAAAATAAAAATTGATAATAACGGAAGATCAACAACAAAATACATCCTGCTCAATAACCCGCAAATCAATCACATCTCTGTTATTGATCAGGCTTCTCCTCAAAAGCTAAACCTGGGTGATAAAATGGCATTTGGAAATCGCCCGGTCAATTACCCAGACTTTGCTATCCCGGTTAATCTCTCAGCAAATGAGCAACGCACCATTTATATCGGCATTGATAAAATAGGTGAATCGCTTCAACTGAAAGCGGAACTGTATGACCATGAAAATCTGTCGCAACTGATTAACCTGAAGATGCTGACAGCCGGCCTGATCATGGGTTGGATGCTTCTCATTGTTTTGATTGTAATGCTCATATGGATGTATTCAAAAGAATCCTCCAACCTCTTTTATTCACTGTATATCATTACCATTACCATCTGGATATTTGCCAACCTGGGCATCGGGTTTCAATTGTTCTGGCCTTCATTCCCCAAGTTCAACAACATTGCAAGGCCTTTCTTTCTCTTCACAGCTGCCTGTTTTTTTGCGCTCACGCTTTTGTCTTATTTCAAGGAAAATACTGCTACCAGGCATATCAGAAAAGCATTAAAAATTCAGACCATTATTTCGGTTGTAATGATTATCATTCTGATTTTAGTTGATGTTGACGGGATTCCGACAGCACTTAAATTTCAGTTTCTGATTGTTGTACCAATTATCATTGGTATAATCCTGCTCACTGCCTTCTTGTTCATTTTTCTGAACTGGAAAGCCTCAGTCAAATTCAGCAGTTTTTATTTCTTTGGCATGCTCTTCTACCTTTTCATTTCATTTTGCCAGAATATCTTTCAATTTGGCCTGACCAACCCAGTACTGGAATTCATCAACTTACATGGTGCAAGTATCAGTCTCTTTGGAGAAACCAGCATCATAGCTGTAGGCTTCATTTATAAATTCAATGAATTCAAAAAGGAAAAGGAAACCATACAAGCGGAATTATTGGCACAACAATTTGCGCTGTCCAAAGAAATCATTGATATCCAGGAACTGGAAAGAAAAAGAATCGGTCAAGACATCCACGACTCCATTGGTGGATTACTAGCAACCATGAAAATATACCTTGAAAAAGCATCGCTCGAAACATTAAATACATACCTCGAAAATTGCAGGAAAATTTTGGATCAATGCGTGCATGAAGTCAGAACTGTCATTGATAACCTGGTACCACAGAATATACACCTGCACGGACTTTGCAGGGCATTTGAATTATTTATCTCTTATTGCAAGGAATCCGCTTCTGCTAAAATCATTTTTTATCACCAGCTCTATTCCGAACTGACTATATCCAGTCAGACTGTTCTCTACAGAATTCTAACTGAACTCCTCAACAACAGTTGTAAACATGCCAATGCCACTGAAATCAATATCAGTATCATTGAAGAAGGAAAAGAAATGCGCATTCTTTTTGAGGATAACGGAGTTGGATTCAATCCTGCCCTTGAAACGAAAGGACACGGAATTAAAAATATCCGAAACCGGGTGAAATTCCTGCATGGTGAACTTCATTTTGAAAGCAGTCACCAAGGCACCACCATCATCATACATATTCCACTCACACCAAACCTCAAATCGGTTGCAAACCATGAAGACAAGGATAATACATATTGATGATCACCTGATCTTTGCAGAAGGTATCAAATTGCTTTTCGAAGGTCATGAGAAATACCAACTGGAACAACATTTCGATAACAGCAAAGATGCCTATGCATTTTGCAGAGAAAGAGTCCCAAACCTGATTTTAATGGATTACTACCTCCCTGAAGGTAACGGACTGGATGCGGCTGATGGTTTTCTGAAACTATACCCGAAACCCAAAATCATTTTCCTAAGTATGGTGAATGATTATTTCATCATGCAAGCAGCCAGCTTGAGAGGCATCAATGGTTTCCTATCCAAAAACATCGGACACGAAGCACTCTTTTCAGCCATTGAATCAGTGCTCAATGGAAAAAATTGGTTCAACAATCTTGATACTGAGAACAATAAAAACAAGGGGTTCTTACATCTCCTCAGCAACCGGGAAAAACAAATCGCCAAACTTGTGGCTCAGGGCTATTCCACCGCTAAAATCGCCAATGCCCTTTTCATCAGCGAACTCACCGTCTCCACCCATCGCAAAAACATCCTCCGCAAACTGAATCTGGAAAATTCAGTTCAGCTGGGGAATTACCTGCATTTGTTTAACTGAATTAAAAATTAAAATCGGATTTTTTTTCATAGCATTATACAAAAGATATAATTTAATCGGATAAATTCAATCCTTGATACAACGAACTGAATAACCAGAATTCTTCATGCCATAGAACCTATTAACTATTATTTCTTTGTCATATATACTTCGATACCAAGCACTGGATCCTCCCTCACTCTCAGTAGAACTCCACCAATACGCATCTTTATAATAAAACCAACTCAAAAAGTGCCGTCCACCTCCCTGCAAAGCAGAAAAACCACTTTCGTTGTTTCCACTAAAATTATCCCCTCCCCAACCATCAGTAGATTTCATCTTACTACCTGCAACATTTGAGCCATCCAAATAATTGGTAAGTATTGTCCATTCAGCATCACTAGGAACATGCCAACCAGAGGGACAAACATTTCCTTCTTCTACTGCGTACCAATTATATAACTTACCATATACCGAATCATTTGAAGGATTATTAAAAAGATAGCACCATGCAGGCTGGCTTGTATCACTCCATAGATTATAATCTTTAATTTCAGATATGCTTCCGCCATAACGAAGGTTTTCCGCAAACCAAGTTTGGCTGCCAATTTCTACTGTTCTATAGATTTGTCCATCTCGAATATCGACGATTTTTTTAAATTTTTCTTCTGTCGTAAAACTTAACTCATTACCATAAATTGTTCCCAAGTTTGTTACCACATATGCCCTGACATAATATTTTTTACTAACATCCAGTCCTTTAATAACACCTGTAAATCTACCTGGTTCGTTTCCAATACTTATCTTGGCATCAGCATATACCGGTTTAGGTAATTTACTCCAACAGATTCCTTTTGATATTACTAAAACTGAATTGTTTACTACTAACTCTCCAATAATAGTAGCCTCAGTTGCTGTAATATCAGAAATTGAAGATATAGTAATATTCGTTTTATA
>JBDLTO010000238.1:0-2921 GCA_039805815.1 Bacteroidota bacterium
TGATTTGGCTCCTGGAACTAGCTTTGTGGGGTCTACACGCATGTCAAAATGATTCTCCAGATATTTCATTTCGCCCTGAAATCCCTTTAGGAGCCATTTCTCAAGCCTTGCTGCATCTTCCGTTAAAGCTTCAGCTTTTGCAATACCAACTTCATCAAAGCCCAGCTCGATTGCAATAGCTTTTACCTTATGCGCATCTGTTATAGCCTTGTTCTGGAACATGTAAATTTAATTTCCTTCAATAGCACTGTTTACGGCATCCATAAGTTGTTCAGACAAATCTTTCCTGAAATTATCATTCAACTGGTTAACGATCAGTATGCCGGCAATTTTTCTTTTGGTATCAATCCAAGGCAAGCTTCCATACATACCCACTGCAGATAGGATGACTCCATTACCTTTACCATCATCTTCCAAAATCCAGGATCCCATTCCGTATTTGTATCCCTTAGTGATATCAGGAGTATACCTTATACGGGCATTGGGATATTGCTGCTTGAGCAGTTCGTTTACTGCGTTTTCACTCAATACCCTTTTTCCGTTATAAATGCCTTTGTTCAGCAGCATTTGCATAAAATTCACATAGTCAAAAGCAGAACACATGGCCCATCCAGAAGGATTAGGCGCGTCTCCTGATTCATTGTAAAATGATCCTGTTCTTATTCCTAATGGACGGAATAGCTTTTCCGAAATTACCCGTTCAAAAGATTTTTTTGTGGCTACCTCAACAACCCTTGCGGCTATGTTCATACCAACACTGCCGTATGCAAATGCTTGACCAGGGTTGTCAACAATTAGTTTTTTTATGGCATAATGGTCTGCTTCCTCTTCAAGGGATGCAAATTTTGTTTTTTGTGCCAATTTCAACAATCCTACAGGGTCGTTATCAAGGCCTGTAGTATGCGAAATACAATGCCTGAGTGTGATATAACCTTTCATGTATTTACTGAAAATTGGGATATATTTAGACACAGGGTCATCGAGGTTGAGCTTTCCTTCATCCACCAGAGTCATAATCAATGCTGCTGTGAACCATTGGCTGCTGTGGCCAATGGGAGCCGGGCTTTTTAGTTTAAACTCTTCTGTTTCCCTAAGAAAAATATTTTTTCCATCTTTTTGAATAACAAGAGCATATTCTTTACCCAATAACTTCTCATTCTTTTTTAAGATTGCATCCAGCTTACTGAAATCTGCCTGAGCAAAACAAAACTGAAATAAAAGCATAAAAACCACAACTAGACTGAAACTTTGGCGCTTTGTTATTGAAAAATCTGACATTATTGCAGTTTTTTAAATGATGGAAGTTGGTTTGTAGGTTAATTTGAAAACAATGAATTATGAATTTAAATAATTTTACCATTCAAGCCTCGGAAGTGGTCCAATCTGCTCAGCAGCTGGCTTTCAATGGAAAGAATCCAAACATAGAAACAGAACACATCTTACAGAGTTTGTTAAACCAGCAGAACTCACCGGTTGAATACCTCTTAAAGAAAAATAATGTTTCTCTTCAGGTGTTGCATACAAAGTTAAAGGAAGCAATTGTAAAATTGCCGAAAACTGATGCTGATGCTGCGCAAGCGCTTTCCAGGGAAGCTAATACAGCTTTAATGCGGGCGGGATCATTGCTTTCCAAATTTGGGGATGAGTTCATCACACCAGAACATATCCTTCTGTCTTTGATGATGGGTTCTGATGCCGTTTCCAGACTGATAAAAGAGTCTGGGTTAACTGAAAAAGGTTTATTACAGGCTATCTCTGAATTGAGAAAAGGGGAGTCTGTGAAAAGTCAGACTCAAGAAACTCAGTTTAATACACTAAATAAATACGCCAGAAACCTGATTGAAATGGCCCGGCAGGGTAAATTGGATCCGGTTATCGGGAGAGATGAGGAAATTCGCAGAACCTTGCATATCCTTACCCGAAGATCTAAAAATAATCCCATCTTGGTTGGCGAGCCTGGTGTTGGTAAAACGGCTATAGCGGAAGGTCTCGCAATGCGTATTGTAAACGGGGATGTTCCTGAAAATCTCAAGAATAAGCTAATTTATGCTTTGGATATGGGGCAACTCATTGCAGGTGCAAAATATAAAGGAGAGTTTGAAGAACGTCTTAAAGGTGTAGTAAAGGAGGTATCTGGGAGTGATGGTGAAATAATTCTATTTATTGATGAGATCCACACACTTGTGGGTGCAGGTGGGGGAGATGGGGCGATGGATGCTGCCAACATTCTTAAACCAGCATTGGCACGTGGAGAGTTAAGGGCCATAGGTGCAACCACTTTGAATGAGTATCAGAAATATTTTGAAAAAGATAAGGCACTCGAAAGAAGATTTCAGAAGGTTATTATTGATGAACCTGGCATAGAGGATGCTATTTCCATATTGCGTGGATTAAAAGACAGGTATGAAACGCATCATCATGTTCGCATAAAAGATGAAGCAATCATCGCTGCTGTTGAACTATCCAACAGGTACATTACAGATAGGTTTCTGCCTGATAAAGCAATTGACCTGATTGATGAAAGTGCTGCTAAACTGAGGTTGGAAATGAATTCAATGCCCGAAGAGTTGGATAAGTTGGAAAGGCAAATAAGGCAGCTGGAAATCGAACGTGAGGCTATAAAGAGGGAAGATGATCATGTGAAATTAAAAGATCTTAATACTGAACTTGCAAATCTGGCAGTGGAGCGAGATACGTTGAAGGCCAAGTGGAAAGAAGAAAAAGAGTTGGTGGAGAAAGTTCAGCAGGCTAAAGCAGATATAGAGAAACTTAAATCCCAGGCAGAACGGGCAGAACGTGAAGGTGACTATGGTATGGTTGCAGAAATCAGGTATGGAAAAATTAAGCAAAAAGAACTGGATATTGTTAATTTATCTGATGAGTTGTCTAAAACAGGAGAAAAGCGTTTGCTCAAAGAAGAG
>JBDLTO010000239.1:0-13074 GCA_039805815.1 Bacteroidota bacterium
CGAACACCCAGGGATTTATAATCCTTTTTCAACAACATTTTATCATAAAACTCAAATGGAGCCAGATCCCAGGTCTGCATTTGCTGAATACCAAAATACATCAGAATAGCCTGTTTGACCCACTCATTCACCACCCAGTCATCACCAGTTTTTTCTGCAACGCGCAAACGCCCCTTATCCACCTCTTCAATCACAGCCCTTACAGCATCTGCATATTGGGTCTCCTTGAGAAGTTCTCTGTTATCCCAGGCCGACAAAATAAGTTCTTTCAATTCCATGGATTCAAAATTTGCGGCAAAGATAAAGGATTAAGCTTGAGCAATACCCGATAAAGCGGTATTTTAGGGTGATGGAAAAAGTATTGCAACACATTTCAACAGCAGTTATTTCTCATGGTATTTCAGCGAGAACTTTTCACATACCCTTCATTCAGACACATCCAGGATTTAACTTGAAGATGATCATGGAGCGGAATGGTAATTCGGCAAGTCAAAAATATCCGGATATCAGTGTTGTCAGAACATTTGAAGAAGTACTTGCTGATCCGGAAATTGATTTGGTGGTGATCTGCAGTCCGAATACAACCCATTTCCCTTATGCCAAAGCAGCATTGCTCGCGGGGAAACATGTGATTGTTGAGAAACCATTCACCAATACCACTGCAGAAGCGCGGGAATTGGTAGAAATAGCTCAGCGTACGGGAAAGACATGTGCTGTTTACCAGAACAGACGCTATGTTGCCGACTTCTTAACCATGCAAAAAATTCTTGCAGATGGACTCATTGGCGAACCACGCGAGTTTTTTGCGCACTACGACCGGTACCGGCCTGATCCCCGTACCTATGGATTGTGGCGGGAAGAATCTTTACCAGGCAGTGGCATTTTTTATGACTTGGGACCGCACCTGATCGACCAGGCCCTTGTACTATTTGGTATGCCACAGTTTATTCGGGCAGATATCAGAAGTATGAAAGCTTATTCTAAGGTAGATGACTATTTTGATGTGAGGCTGGAATATGAAAATCTTATTGTGACGCTGCATGCAAGCATGTTGGTTAGGGAAATGGGACCCCGTTATATGCTTCATGGCACCAAAGGCTCATTCATTAAAAGTGGAGAAGACCCGCAGGAAGAATTACTTAAAGCCGGACAGATGCCTGATACGCTTGACTGGGGTAAGGAGCCTGAAGGTAACTGGGGATTATTGCACAGTGAGGTTGATGGAAAAATAATCCGTGAAATATATCCTTCTTTGCAGGGAGGATATAACCTTTTTTATGAAAATGTTTACCATACAGTAATGAATGGGGCTCCTTTACAGGAGCCCCCAGAAGATGGTTTGAAGGTAATCAGGATTATCGAGCTGGCCTTTGAATCCAGTAAAAAAGGATGCAGGATACCTGTTGAATAAGTTTATTAACCCAATCTCGGCATTATCTGTTAAGGAATTCAATAGCCTGTTTTACACCAGCCAGCTTTGAGAAATCTGTGTTGGCGGGAATAGCAAATCCAGACAAAGCTGCAACGATGTCTTTTTCTTTTAAGCGGACCTTAATCAATTCCGCCGTTTTGCGGACGAAAATATAGTATTCGTTGTATTGCTCAAAAATGCGGATATCTTTTGAATACATGTTAGTTGGATCAGGAACCATCTTCGACTTATACTGCCTAAGAAAAACCAGTTTAGGACCGTCTGCTATCACATTCAAATAACCCCTGACATTGTTGTCTCCCAAGGTAGCAGTAGCCACAAAATCCAGCTTTTCACCGCCGAATTTTTCAGGTAGTTGAATATAAAAGCTTACTACATCACCATCCGGTGCAATCATTTGTTTATCTATTTCAGTACCTACCTTCTGTTCCATGACATTGTAGAGTACTTTTTGATTGATGGTTTTTAACCCTGTTTTCATCGTCAACTGCCCATCAAACGACTCACCTAGCAGGTATGGACTACCTTTTACCCTGTACTGACTCACACGAATATAATCTTCAGTCCATTTTTCAATAACATGTTTATTGAAATCCCCGATGGCATCAGTCTGCGCCTGAAGCGAATTTGCAAAAGCAATTAACAGCAAAAATATTGTAGGCCTCATAAAATTAAAATTTCAACACAAAATAATCAATCACATTGAGAGTATGCTTAATCCCTGTAATATTAACAAAAATGGGGCGTTCTGACGAACGCCCCATTTGGCAATACTTTAAACTATTTTATCTGGCTTTTTTCCAGGTATACACTTCATCGAAGAGTGTCCTGTCTGCACCAGCCTGAACCATCCAGTATTTAACACGGATGGTCTTGGTAGCCGCATCGTATTTATTGACGCCGGTAGCATCCAAACGACCAGCCCTTCCATTACCTGCTGGCTGACCCCAGAAGTTTGTCACAGCAATAACTTTATCTGTAGCATCAAACTTGAATACAGGAGAGAAAGATCCATATCCTGAGACACTGGCTCCATTCATAATGAGGTGAATCTCACCACGAGGATAGCCTCCACCAAAGTTGTACTGTGTTTGGCCGTAGTCATTCTGATCAGGACCAGAAGTATACAGGTTAACCGTGTGCGGATACAAGCCAGTCAAAGCGCCATTAGCAAAATCAGTCATGCTACCAGTAACCTCATAGAAACCATCATACTTGTTCTTCAAAGAGATCTTGTAAATAACAGTCTTCAGGTTTTTAGGAGCAGCGGCAGATGACTTGCTGATGGCTGAAATGGTAAACGCCACACCATAAGCCTTCAGTGGGTTCAAAGTGCTTGTGTTGACTTTGATTGTAAAGGTATTGGTAGATACCCTTTTACCTGCATCGATCGTAAGATCATTAGAAACAACAGAGTAAACATTTGTTGGCAGTATAACAAGGGTTGGGTCTGCAGCAGTTACCGCAGCATCATCCTTAACCAGTGTTACTTTGATGGCTTCTTTAGCAGCATCAATATAATCGTAGGTAACCTGGAACAGTTCCACTGTTTGGTCACCTGCTTTTGATTCCAGTGCCAAAGCATTGGGATTGCGTCCAGCGGCGCCAATGGAAACAAATTCCCCACCGGCAAATCCGGTAAGCCCGTATGTTCCGTTTTCAAAACCTTCATCTTTCAAGCAAGACGAAAGGCCAAGTACAGCCATCGCAACGATTGCCGCAGACTTGTATTTTAATATAATATTATTCATGACTTTTCCTTTTGTTTAGGTTGCTTAAAAGTTATTTGTGCCAGAAAACCTTGGAAGTGAACTGGTTGATCGTACCCTCGGCCTTCACATTGGCTGAATTGTAGTTGTACTCAGATGAAGGATACAACAAACGAACCGGTACAGGGTTAGAACCACGTTCAGGGGCAATAGAAAGTGGTGGTTGAACAACACCCAAGCGGCGAACATCATTCCATGATTCCAACATACCGATACCATTCAGGCCGATATATTTCTGCCAAGCCATAACTGCAAGCTTTTCCTGCAGGGTACCTGTAGCAGGCCAGGTAATCCTGGTGTTACCCTGCGCAAGGTATGATGTAGCAGCTGATGCACCTGAAGCAGCTCCGTATAACCATTTGAAAGACTCTGTTACTGCCAGTGAATATGCTGCTTGTGCATCACCACTGATCCATCCGCGGATGGTGGCTTCAGCAACCAGGAATTGTGCCTCAACAGAAGTCATGATCCACATCGGCATGGTGAAAGACTTGCCAATGCCTGTGCCTATACCTGAAGTACAGTTAGAGCAGTTTGCTGCATTTGCATTTGAACCGTAATCAGTACCTTTTAAAGCACCACCATTCTTGGGTGCACGGTAGATGGCATTGGCCCTTGGATCGTTCAAACCGCTAAGGAGGTTCAGAGAGAAGTTATTGGCCCTGTTATAGTTATCTGATTCATTGCCATTTTGTGCATTGAACAAGTGAGCTGAATAGAAGGGATTGGGTCTGTCTGAAGTATAGCCAGGCTGAACTTCAGCACTCAGACCATTACCGATAAAACCTGAACCTTCTGCATTGATCTTGGCAATCTCAGCCTGGGCATTGAAAGTTGTAGTGTTGACAGTGTGCAACAACATTTTCAATTTGAGGGTATTGCCAAACTTAGCCCACTTAACTTTATCACCACCAAACATGATGTCTTGCTTGGCAATGTTCCTGTTCAAGTTCACATCAGCTGCCTTAACCAAAACGATTCCAGCGTCTATTTGGGCAAACAATGCCTTGTAAACATCTTCACCCTTATCGTAAGTAGGACGGATATTACCTGCCAAATCAAATGCTGTGGTATAAGGTAGATTGTTGTAGATGTCAACAATATTCATCATTTCCATGGCACCCATGATCTTAGAAATACCTTCGTAGTATGTCCAACCCAATTCTTTAGATTTTTTCTCGACGGATTTATACTGACCAACAGTATAATATCCACCTTCCCATAATCCTGTGTAAGAATCTGTGGTGATGTTATAGCTCATCTCTACGGTATTACGGGAGTAGTCGCCAGAGGCACTCCAGTAACCCAACCAGCGGGCGAGCACATCGTAACTGCTTGCATTCCTGCCAGCAGAGCTGTTCAATTGAGCAGCCAATGCCAAATCTGGTGTAATAACAGATTCAGTTGCCGAATTGGGGTTGGTATTGATATCCAGATAATCCTTCTTACATCCGCTGAGAATCAATCCCGCGAATGCTGTTATCATTATATATTTCATTTTAAACATATTCTTGGTTTTTACGTGTGATTGAATTAGAACCTGAGTGTTACGTTAAAACCATAAAGCCTATTGGGAGGCAGAATGCTAGAGTTGTTTACACCTGCAGCATTACCTGTGGTGTTAGCAAACTCAGGATCAGTCCACTGGTTGGAAACCGGCAGGAAGGTAAATAGATTCCTTGCTACGAATCCTACTGAAGCTCCTTTAATAGACTTGGTATTGCGTAACAGCGCAGCAGGCAAATCATAATTCAGAGACACTTCTCTGATTTTCCAAGCAGCTGCACTGGTCAGGTAGTTGGATTGAATACCCCTGTTGGTTGCAACAGCTTCGAAGAAACCGTAACCACCCGCACGAACCACTACATCTTTGTTTTCAACAAATTTGCCTGTTCCATCATCATATACTGAATTTGGAACGATGAAACGCTGGCGACCGTTGGTTCCACTTCTTTCGGAGATACCTGTGAAATCCATATCAGGACCAATACCATGATAAACCTGGTGTCCTGCTCTGTAATCAGCAGTAACAGTCAGGCTAAGTCCTCTCCACTCGAATGAAGGATTAACACCAAGTATATACTTTGGCAGAGTACGTCCGAACATTTTTGGAGAAGGGTTTTGTGAAGGATAACCGTTAGTGGCATTTACAATGATGCGTCCTTCAGGATCCCTGTTGTAATCAGTAAGCTTGAACATGAATGCAGGATAACCTTTGATGGCGAAGTTGCCATTACCGATACCCACCTCATCAAGTCCTTCGTAAACTGAATTCACTTTGCTGTCCTGGATGGTGAAGTTACCTTTGAAATTGAACCTGAATTCACCGAGGTCAACTACTGGAGTCAGACGAAGGTCAAACTCAAGTCCTTTGTTTGTGAAATCAGCTGCATTAACCAGTGAAGATGAGAAACCAGTTGCACGGCTCAGCTGGATGCTGAGGATCTGATTGGTGTTATCTTGTGTGTAAGCAGTGGCTTCAATGCTCACCCTGTTGCGGAACAAAGACAATTCAAAACCAACTTCCTTGGAAAGAACAAATTCAGGTTTGATTGCAGGATTGTTTACACTGGAGCTTGCAGTAAAACCAGGCAGAGAACCATAAGGGAAACCACCAGCAACACCATATGTTGGCTCAAGTGAATATGCACCCAGGTTCACGTTACCTGACTTTGAAACGGAACCACGCAATTTCAAGTAAGAAATAACATCGCTGTTTTTGATAGCAGAAATGGCATCACTCAACACCAATGATGCAGCTGCACCAGGATAGAAGAATGAGTTACCGTTTTTAGGCAACCTTGAATCCCAGTCGTTACGACCAGTCAATTCAATAAATGCCCAATTGTCGTAACCCAAAGAAACTTTACCAAAAGCACCCATCAGCTTGGTTTCAGAGAAACTTGATGAGGCACCAGGCTCACCAGTTCTGTTTGAAATGTTGAAGAGTGTTGGGATAATCAGGTTACTGCCTGAAACGCCAGTAGATTTGGAATAGGTTTCACGGTATGATTGTCCCAAAAGGGCATCAACCTCAAACTTACCAAACTCTTTTTGTCCTGAGAGGAAAGCCTCTGAAGTCAACCTCGTGCCGATACCCTGTCCGTCTGAAACACTAGCAAAAATGTCATTTACAGAATTGTATTTTCCTGAAGTCCTCGCAAATGGAGAATAAGTAAAAGCTCCGCTTGTACTCCTGTTGTAGCTGGAGTTTATGGTAGTACCTGCACGGTAAGTGGCTGTCAACCAAGGAAGAATCTTATAACTCAAAGTAGCAGAACCGATAAGGTCATGTGAAGTACCGGTAGAACGTGAATTATCCTTAACAAAGTACGGATTATTATAATAGTCATTATAATAATGGTTAGGACTTGCAAAAGTATAGTTTCTCCAATCCTTGTAGCTCGTTAATGGTACGTTTTGGGCGGTATTGAATACTTCCCAGTAAGCACCATTGGATGCTACATCATACTGCTGACGGGTATAAGTTAGGGTATAGTCAACATTAAATTTACCGTAATCCTTGGCAGATTTGAAGCTCAAGGAAGTTCTCCTGTTCTTGTCACCCTCCAGCGTACCAGTAATGTTCACATCTTGTGCAGAAACATAAAAATCCTTTGCAGAAAGAGAGATATCATTCTGCATGGTGATACCAGTGGCAAAATATTTTTCCTTTTCACCCTTGATTGGAGAATACAACACCTTCTGGATTTCACCCTTATCATTTGCACGTCCGAGTTCCCTTTCAGAACCGTCGAATTCATCACCGTATTGTTGGTTCTCAATGGGATCATAAACACCAATACCGTTGATATCTACACTTGAACCCTGACCGAACTGCTTTTGGAATTTAGGCAAAAAGCTTACACGCTCAAACTGAGTGGTGTTGCTGATTGTAACTACAGGGGCACCTGTTTTATTGCCACGCTTGGTTTTTACGATGATAACACCATTAACACCATCCGGACCATACAATGAAGCCGCTGAAGCACCTTTCAGGATGTTGATATCATCTACATCGTTGGGGTTGATCCTATTTAGAAAACCGAGGGCTACAGGCACACCATCAACAACCAACAAAGGCTGGTTGTTACCAGTCAGTGAACGGATACCACGAAGTGTGATACGTGTATCAGCAAACACACCGTTGTTAACAGTAGCAATATTCAGACCAGAAACCTTTCCGGTAAGACCGTTCTGAATGTTGACTGCCTTGGCCGCAGTTACTTCCTTACCGCCAATTTTGGCAGTGGAATAACCCAGCTGACGTGGCTGCTTCTGGATACCAAGTGCCGTAACTACTACTTCCTGCATCTGCGCTTCGCTGGTAGTAATAATCAGGGTAGTATTGTTGCCAGCCACGGTAAACACTTTCGCGTTAAATCCAGTAGCAGAAACAGATAGCTGCCCTTTGTCCTTGATCGAAATCTTGAAATTACCGGAAGCGTCTGCCTTCACGGCGTTGTTGGTGCCCAATTCAGTAACAGTGGCATTGGGAACTGATTCTCCCCTGTCACTTTTGACTACACCCGAAACGGTTCTTGTCTGGGCAAATGCAGTCATGCCAAAAAGCATGCAGATTGCCAGCACAGAGGCCAATTTTCTCATGATAGACTAAGTTTTATGGTTTAAAAAAAAAGATAACTCTCCTTTTCGGAGCTTACCAATTAGAACAAATTTAATGTTTTTTTAACAAGCCGTGTGTGACAGAAGTCCGCCCATTTAATTATTCAAAAAATGACAAAAAAAAGCCCATTGGCTAGATTATTTCTAAACAATGGACTAATTACTAAAAAATATTTATCAGAATCCTAAGTTATTTTTATGTAAAAATTTAGATGTACTGATTGATAATATTTTCAAGCCATTCCTGGCGTCCGCTGGTCAGTTTGGGCTCACCGGCTGCCATGGCAAAACTCCTGAGATCTTCGAGCGTGAGTTTTCCTTCCTCAAATAACTTTCCGCTACCACTATCAAAAGAAGCATAGCGATCAGTTCTGAACTGCTTGTAAGGAGAGTGCTGTATCACGTTATCTGCTACAACCAGTGCCCTTGCAAATGCATCCATCCCTCCAATATGTGCATAAAAGAGGTCTTCCATATCTGTAGAATTGCGTCTTATTTTGGCATCAAAATTGACTCCACCACCTGCAAAGCCTCCAGCCTCAAGAATGATAAGCATGGATTCAACCAGTTCATTGAGGTTCATGGGAAACTGGTCTGTATCCCATCCATTCTGAGCGTCTCCCCTATTGGCATCAATACTACCGAGCATCCCTGCCTCTGCAGCTACTTGGATTTCATGCTGAAAGGTATGTCCAGCCAAGGTAGCATGATTCACTTCTACATTGAGTTTGAAATCTTGGTCCAGTCCATGCTGGCGCAGGAAACCTATCACCGTGGCAGAATCATAATCATACTGGTGTTTGGTTGGCTCACAAGGCTTTGGCTCGATAAAAAACGTCCCCTTAAACCCATTCTTCCGGGCATAATCCTTTGCAGCGTGCAAGAATCGGGCCAGATGCTCCTGCTCCCGTTTCATATCGGTATTGAGCAGGGTCATATAACCTTCCCTTCCGCCCCAGAAAACATAATTTTCTCCTCCGAGCCTTATTGTAGCATCTAATGCATTCTTGACCTGCGTGGCAGCATGTGCTACCACATTGAAATCAGGATTTGTGCTTGCGCCATTCATGTAACGTGGATTGGAAAAGACATTGGCAGTGCCCCACAGCAGTTTAACACCACTGGCCTGTTGTTTCTGGGCAGCATAATCCACAATAGCAGACAGGTTGCTTTCGTATTCGGCAAGACTGGAACCTTCATCTACCAGGTCAATATCATGAAAGCAATAATAAGGAACGCCTAATTTGGTGATGAACTCAAAAGCGGCATCCATTTTGTCTTTTGCCCGGCCAACGGCATCAGCAGATTGATCCCAAGCATATTGCTTCGTACCCGGACCAAAAGGATCTGCACCAGTATTACAGAAACTGTGCCAATAGGCCACTGCAAACTTGAAATGCTCCTTCATGGTTTTTCCGCCAACAAGCTGATCCTCATTGTACCACTTGTACGCCAAAGGGTTATCAGATTGTCTTCCTTCATAACTGATCTTTCCAATACCGGGAAAGAACTCTTTACTGCCTAGTGTAATTGACATCTTGTATTGTTTTATGGTTGAAGTTTAATTGTTAAAGCTCAAAAGTTAAGGATTAGAGGTTTAAACACCAGCGGCTGTATGCATCTTTATACTGTTCCTGCAATGCTGGTTGTGGACGAACTGTTTCGAGTACCCTGAGCCCTACAAAGGCTTCGCCGGCATCTTTATAAATTTTTGCTCCAACACCTGCAGCCCTTGCTGCCCCCTGTGCCCCATCTGTATTGAACAACTCGATGGTTGCACCGGTTGTGTTGGCAAATGCCTCTGCAAAGAGTGGACTTAAAAACATATTGGCTTTACCGGCCCGAACAGTATTGATTTTCAGTCCCATCTTAACCATAATCTCTATCCCATAAAAAAGTGCAAAAACAATACCCTCCTGTGCTGCCCTGGCAAGGTGTGCGTTGCTGTGTCTGTTGAAATGGAGGTTACGTATCATAGAGCCGGGATCTCGGTTCTCAAGCACACGTTCGGCTCCGTTCCCGAAAGGGTAACACTGCAGGCCTTCTGCCCCAACCTGAACTCTGGAGGCGAATGCATTCATTTCAGGATAGCTCATACCATTGTAGACATTTTTCTGTAACCAGCTATTCAAAATACCGGTTCCGTTTATACACAACAAAACACCATAGCGTTTTGCTTCAGGCAGGTGGTTCACATGTACAAATGTATTTACCCTGGAAGGAGGATCAAATGCAGGTTTATCAATAACCCCATATACTACGCCTGATGTTCCGGCTGTGGCGGCTATTTCACCGGGATTGAGCACGTTAAGAGAAAAGGCATTATTGGGCTGATCACCCGCACGGTAACACACGGGTGTATCCTCTGCCAATCCAAGTGCTGCTGCTGCTTGTGCAGTAACATATCCCTGCTCCCCAAATTGAGGAACTCTATTGCAAAGCAGGCGCTCGTCTATACCATAATAATTGAGGAGGTCATGTGCTATATCTTCTGCAGACGCGTCCCACATCACACCTTCTGAAAGTCCGGATATGGTTGTACGCATTTCACCAGTCAACTTATAGGCTATATAGTCTCCGGGCAACATGACTTTATGAATCCGCGCATATACTTCAGGTTCATTGTCTTTGACCCATTTTAATTTAGAAGCCGTGAGATTTCCGGGAGAGTTTAGGTAATGCTGCAGGCAGAATTCCTCTCCTAAAGCGCTAAAAGCTGCAGAACCTGTTTCCACGGCTCTGCTGTCGCACCAGATAATCGAGGACCTAACCGGGGCACCATCTCTGTCTACCGCAACCAGCCCGTGCATCTGATAAGAAATTCCTATGGCAGCTATATCCCCGGCTTTATAGTCATATTCATCTGCCAGCATAGACATGGCATTGCGCAACTCCGTCCACCACATTTCAGGGTCCTGCTCAGCAAAACCAGCCTGAGGTGAACTGATGCGCATCTCGCTGGATGGCGAATAGGCTGAGGCTACACACGCTCCCGAATCAACATGGATTAGCGCACATTTAACAGATGATGATCCGATATCAATACCGAGCAAATATTTCATGATTGCTGATTCTATAAGATTATTGTTAATGCATTCAGTGTTTCAAACTGAAAAAGATCATTTTACAGTTGAAAATCGATAAACTGTCTGACTCTTAAATGTCTCTCCCGGCTTCAATAATGTTGAAGGGAAAGTAGGCTGATTGGGCGAATCAGGAAAGTGCTGTGTTTCCAAACACAATCCGGTTCTGTACTGGTAAGCAGTACCCCTTCCTTTTTCCGTTCCATTCAGGAAATTTCCTGTATAGAACTGAACACCCGGCTCAGTTGTAAAAACCTCCATCCGACGTCCGGTGATCGGCTCTGTAACAACAACTGCGGGTTCATCAGAAAGCTGCTTATCGAGCACAAAATTATGGTCAAATCCCTTACCCAATACCAGCTGCTCATCTTCCAGTACAATGTTTTTACCGATTGCAACAGGTGTTGTAAAATCAAAAGGTGTTCCCCTAACAGGCCTGAGCTCTCCCGTGGGGATTAGGGTGCTGTCAACAGGTGTAAAGGCTGAAGCCCTGATCATGATTTCATGTTCCAGAATCTGTTTCTCCGGATTTCCTGAAAGGTTAAAATAGGCGTGGTTGGTTAGGTTCAAAACTGTTTCCTGATCTGTGGTAGCTGTATAGTCTATGACTAGGGAATTGTCGTCACGCAGGGAATAAGTTACGGTAACCTGCATGTTCCCGGGATACCCATTTTCTCCGTCTGCCATGCTACGGGTAAACTTGATGGCATCATTCATGACCCTGGCTTTCCAAACCTGCTTGTCGATACTGTTGATGCCACCATGAAGTGAATTCGGACCATCATTCTGAGGGACCTGGTATTTATTGTCACCAATAGCAAAAGTTGCACCTGCAATCCTGTTTGCATACCTACCAACCACACAACCAAAATATGACTTTCCTGCTGCCAGTGAGGAGTGATCATCATACCCAAGGGTAACATTCTCAATTTTTCCCGCCCGATCAGGCACATGCACAGCCACTATGGTTGCACCATAACTGGAAAATTCAACGGTCATCCCATTTTTGTTACTCAGCGTAAACAGCCTGATGCTGTCACCAGAAGCAAAAGCTTCTGCTCTTGCAGCATCGAGTGGTTCTTGTTCCATTTTATCAGGAGTAATTATACATGAAGAAATAGCCATCAGCATGATGGCGGCAGATAACATTTTTTTCATACGAGGCAGTTAGAGCTTACAGGCACCATCGCCTGTACTTGCAATATAATGTTTTGGCTCAACACCGAAAACATTTAGATACGCAGAAGCAACTTTTTGTACAAGATCATCCACTGCAGATGCCGCTACTATATTGATGGTGCAGCCACCGAATCCGCCGCCCATCATCCTACCTCCCCATACACCCTGCTGGCCACTTACCGCATCAACCAGAAAGTCCAGTTCCTTGCAACTCACGGCATAATCATTTTTCAATCCTGCGTGTGATGCATACAACTGTTCTCCCGCCAATGCCCAATTACCTGTTTGCATGGCCTCAGCGAATAGCTCTACCCGTTCATTCTCCTCAAGCACAAATCTTGCTCTGTTGAAACTTACCGGATCAAGATCCGGAGCTGCTCCCACCAGCTGTGGCATGGTAATATCCCTGAGTGTTTGCGCTTCAATACCTAAACTTTGAAAGTGATGCACAACCTGCTCGCACTCCTGCCGGCGCAGGTTGTATTCAGAACTGGCCAGATCATGTTTGAGACAGGTATCAAAAAGTAAAATCTTATTCCCTCCCATTGCCAGCGGCACATATTCATAGGCAAGTGACTGGCAATCAAGCCTGATAGCATGATCTTGCCTGGCATGAATGCTGGCAAACATATCCATGATGCCACATTGCAATCCCACAAATTCGTTTTCTGCCTCACGCGCAATCCTTGTCAACTCCATGCTATCAAATCCCGCACCAGAGATCTCGTTGAAAGCAAAGGCAAAAACCGATTCCAAAGCTGCTGACGAAGACAATCCTGCACCCACCGGAATATCAGAAGAAACGATTGCCTGAAAATGTGGTAGCTTTACACCACGTCGGGAAAAAGCCAGGCAAACACCAAAAATATAATTACTCCAATGGCTGTCGGTTGCAGCTGACGGAAAGGTGTCCACTGAGATTTTATCTTGAAGGTCAAAAGCCCATATTGTTGTTGGCCCCTCTTTTTGGGGAAGAATTGCCAGG
>JBDLTO010000240.1:0-2621 GCA_039805815.1 Bacteroidota bacterium
TAAATTGCTGCGTTATCAGGTAAATTGGGAGAAGGCTTAACAGGCAACTCGTATTTTGTTTTTCTGGTATAATTGATGCAGGGTATAACCTGAAAAGCTTCTGTTCCGCCGGCTTTCATGGCATCATATTGCTTCAAGGCGGCCGACTTTAGCCAACGTTCTCCCACCAGCATGCGTGCGTACTCCCCAATTGACATTCCATAAACTACAGGAACAGGCTGCATGCCTACAAATGACCGGAAAGCCGTATCCAGCACCGGTCCATCTACATAATGGATATTGGGGTTTGGTCGATCAAAAACGATAACGGGTTTGTTGTTCAGAAAAGCAGCTTCCATGTATTCTTCGAGTGAGGAGATAAATGTGTAGAACCTGACACCCACATCCTGAATATCAAAAAGCATAATATCAACCTCTGCCAAATCCCCTGCTGATGGTTGTCTTTTAGCACCGTAAAGTGAAACAACAGGTATACCGGTTTTGGCATCTATGTAATTACCTACCTTCTCCCCTGCATCTGCTGTACCTCTGAAACCATGTTCGGGACCGAATATAACTTTCACTTGTACCCCTTTTTGCTGTAGCAGGTCAACCAAGTGCATGCCTCCAGCCATAGATGTTTGGTTGGCAAAAACAGCTACGCTTTTACCCTTTAACCGCTCAAGATAGGCTGCAGTATTTTCAGCTCCTGGCTTTACTGTGCCTTTGCTAAGCTGTGCTATAAGTTGTGTGCTGCATAATAAAAAAATGAACAGGAAGAGATTCCGCATTGTTTTTGCCGTTTATTTCGTTCAAAATAAAAGATTAAAAGTAGTTTCGCTACTCAAATCAATTGTAAACTTATTCATTTAATTCAAGATTATGCAAGTAAAAAGCGGTGATGTTGTCAGGGTTCACTATACAGGAACGCTGCTGGACGGAACACAATTTGACAGTTCAGTGGGTAGGGCTCCGCTGGAATTCACAGTAGGTGCCGGTCAGATGATTGCAGGTTTCGACGCAGGTGTGCTGGGAATGGCAATAGGTGAGAAAAAGACCATTCAGATTGACCCTGATCATGGTTACGGGCAAAAAGATCCTAATGCAATTATAGAATTCCCTTCGTCTAATATCCCGGAAGGAATGACCGTTGAAGTTGGACAAAAACTGAACCTGCAAAACCAGTATGGCCAACCCGTTCCAGTTGTTGTGATGGAAGTGAAGGAAGATGTGATTATCATGGATGCCAACCATTTCCTGGCAGGACAGGACCTCATTTTTGATGTTGAAATTGTTGAAATCGTAGGCTAATCAGCCAATTTCGTTATCAGGTAACACCACCGCAGCAATTTGCCTTTGAAATCAAAGGGTATTGTTGTGGTGGTAATATCCTTAACTACACCTCGGATTGCCTTTGTATCCATCTCAAATTTTCGGGCATTGGTGCTGAAGTACAAAAGCCCTTGTGTTGTAAGTTTTTCAAGGCATGTATTGATGAGGCTTGCATGCATCAACTGAATATCCAGAATTTCTTCCATAGCCTTACTGTTGCTGAATGTTGGCGGATCAAGTATAATCAAATCAAAACTTTCCTTTTCCAGTTCCGGCAACCATTGCAAAACATCAGCCCTTACAAATTCGTATTGCTCACCAGCAAATCCATTCAAAGCCATATTTCTCCGAGCCCAATCGAGGTAGGTATTGGAAAGATCTGCTGATAACACTTTGCTGGCCCCTCCGGCTGCTGCATAAACCGAGAACGAACCGGTATAGCAAAAGAGATTGAGAACCCTTTTCCCTGCAGACTGCCGCCGCACCATATCTCTAGTAATCCGGTGATCCAGAAAGAGTCCGGTATCAAGGTAATCTGTCAGGTTCACTTCAAATTGCAATCCACCCTCCTGCACTTCAAAAAAGAATTTTTTATCCGCCGTTTTCAGGTATTGGTCCCTTCGGTTTTCTTTTCTTTTTCTTTCCTTGAGATGAATCTGTTCAGGAGACTTTTCAAGCACATGCCGTATAGTATCGAGGCTGTCTGTTAGCCACTCTTCATACTCTTCGTCAGTTAGTCTGTGGTTGCTTCTATACTCGGTTACCAGCACTTCTTCGCCATATACATCAATGATCAATGGAAATTCCGGTAAGTCGCGATCATAAAGCCTGTAACATGTAACACCTTGGAGTTTCGCTTGTTTTCCAAGTATTCTTTTCACCTTCTTCAGGCGATTGTCGAACATGATCAGTTTGGCATCAGACATAACGGCAAGATACAGCTCAAAAAAGTTAAAATTATTTTAATGCCCGGCAACCGAGCAAGATTGCAAGAAGTAAAACATCCAATCCAAAAACAACCCTTATGCGCAACCTCACCTACCTGTTGCTGACCGCATCATCTCTGTTCCTGTCGGCATCTGTTTCACCAAACACCCCTGAGACCATCATCTTTTCCTCCAGTTTTGAAAACGTATTGGGCACTTCATTTGACCTCAAAGTCAAAGCAGTTTCAGAAACTGTGGCTGACCAGGCTGAAGCTGTTGCGCTGGCTGAAATTGACAGACTCTCTGGCATTCTCAGCAGCTACGACGCCAATAGTGAGTTCAGCCGCTGGCAAAAAACACAGAATAAGTCCATCAGTACATCCC
>JBDLTO010000241.1:0-7563 GCA_039805815.1 Bacteroidota bacterium
AGGGCCACCTGGGTCACCAGCGGGTCCTTGAGGACCAGCAGGACCGGGAGGGCCGGCAACACCATTCGCTCCTGCAGGACCAGCGGGACCAGCAGGACCTACAGCACCATCAGCTCCTCTAGGACCGGCGGGGCCAGCAGGACCAGCAGGACCTTGCGGACCAGCAGGGCCACCAGGATCACCAGCGGGTCCCTGAGGACCGGCAGGACCAGCGGGGCCTTGTGCGCCAGCAGGGCCAGCAGGACCGGTTAAACCAATTGGGCCAGCAGGACCAACAGCACCATCAAGTCCGGCAGGACCTTGTGCGCCAGCAGGGCCAGCAGGACCGGTTAAACCAATTGGACCAGCTGGACCAACAGGACCCACAGCACCATCAAGTCCAGCAGGACCTTGTGGACCAACAGGGCCTGTCAAACCAATAGGACCAGCAGGACCTTGTGCACCAGCAGGTCCGGTGAGACCAATGGGACCAGCAGGGCCTGTTAAACCAATAGGACCAGCAGGACCGGTGAGACCAATAGGACCGACTAGTCCTTGCAAACCATTTAAGCCTTGTGGACCAGTAGCACCCTGTGGACCTATTGGGCCAACAGGTCCCTGCGGACCGGTAAGTCCCTGTGGACCAGTGGCACCCTGTGCACCGGCCGGGCCCGCGGGCCCGGCCGGACCTGCAACACCCTGAATACCCTGAATACCTTGAGGGCCAGCGGGACCAACTAGGGAAACACCAGCCTGCCAGATACCGGCAGTTTTTGGACCAAATAATGTTCTGGCTGAAGAATTGATATAAAAATCACCATCAGCTCCAATATTGTTGGCTGGGTTTACTGTACCATTTAATACAGATTTTCCATTGACACCAGCTGCTCCCTGCGGACCGGCAACACCTTGTATACCTTGTAATCCCTGAGGCCCAATGGGTCCGGCTATACCCTGAACACCCTGTATTCCCTGAACTCCTTGCGGACCAACTGAACCTATGATAGATCTTGCATTACCCCATGCGCCATTGGTTTTGGGACCGTATAACTCATAGGTTGCTGTATTGAGGTAAAAATCAGTGTCTTTACCAATTGTAGCAACAGGTGCTATTGTACCAGCAAGAAATGAGGCATTTCCACTTGAACCTGACACCATTGCATAAGGCACACTCCAGAATTGTGTAGTTCCCATATCCACATAATTTGCAGCTGCAGTCCAGGTAGGGGCTGGTAAAGAAGGGGCTACAGCAACGCGCACATTGAAAAAGTATGTTGTCAGATCCCAACGAATATTGTTGAAAGCTGCTGCCGTTCCGGAAACCCTCGTTCCCCTGCCTACAACAATGGTAAAAACACCCTCTCCGTTGGTTGTAACAGCATGACTCTCTTCCCAGGCAACCGGACCACTGGCAGAGCCGGCGATGACCCTGTCAATGACATAAACCTGACGCAGGCGTGCAGCATTACCCGAAGGATCCCTGGCTACTGCCTGAAAAGTTATACCCTGTGGTGTCTGGGCTTGAAGCAAAACTGTCCAGCAAATAAACTGAAACAGAAAGATGATCTTTTTCATTTTAAGGTACCTGTTTTAATAATCTTGAATGTTTGAATGGTCTGCCCACTAGATAACCGAAGCATGTATAATCCACCTGAAAACTGACTGACAGGAAGTTGCAACCCGCTTCTCAGCTGTTCCCCCCTTATATTTTGCTGATGTACAACCTTCCCCCTTATATCCATCAGCAATACCTCAACAGGTTCGTTTGAACCTGCAAAATCTGCAGACTGAAGCATGGTAAAGGTTGATGATGGATTGGGGAAAACAGAAACTGCAGCAGATTTGTCTGGATTTACCCCTTTACAAATCATTTTAAAACTTCCCCCGTTGTTTTCTATACTCATGAGCACAGAAACACCATTGCGGAGGGTAAGGCAGTCATTTTTTCCGTCAAATGCAAGTGGTCCGGTGAAACTTGAATTTGTAGTTCCATCGAGAAGCAATCCACCGAAAGCAAAAGATCCGTTGAGTTGTGCATTTGCACTGCCGGCAAGGATAGTAAGTGATAATAAGATGATGTATTTTCTCATTCGCCAAAGACAAATTTGTAAGTTCCCTGGTTGTATGTGTATTCAATTGTAAGCTCCGTGGCTGTAAAATCTACTATGGTATAGGTGATCGTGAGCGGACCACCTTGAGCATTTGCAGTTACTTCCTGAAGCTCCTTGGTACTGGGAACTGTAAAAGTACCATTGTAACCATCAGAGTCTTTCCAGGTATAATCGTTCTTGTATGTTTTGGTGTAAATGGCCTGTGCAGGTGTTAATGTTTGGGCTGCATTATTTACAAACAATGCTTTTAGCTTCCAGGTTCTGGTGCCATAGTTTGTTAATCCACCTGCCACAACCCTAGGAGAGGAAAATATGGAAACATCCTTGCCGCAACCAGACAGGGCAACGGTCACGATCAGGAAGATCGGTAAAAAATACTTTTTCATGAGGGGTCTAGTTTGCGTGAAACTAAACCACAAATAACTAAAATGGAAGTGTTGCAGGTATTTTTACGTAATTATGATACGTTGATACACGTCAGTAAAGGGAGCAAGATTTATAAAATATTGTAAATGAATGCTTTAAGTAATTTTAACTAAAAAGGTATTCCACATCTTCACGGCTGAGACTTTTTACAAAACCATCGTCGTCAGCCACCAGATCACGTGCCAGGCTTCGCTTTTTATCCTGCAGCTGAAGGATTTTATCTTCAATGGTATCCTTACATATCATGCGGTAAGCAAAAATGCTTTTTGTCTGTCCAATCCTGTGCGTCCGGTCAATAGCCTGCTGTTCTACTGCCGGATTCCACCATGGATCAACAATATATACATAATCTGCAGCAGTGAGGTTGAGACCCACGCCACCTGCTTTCAATGAAATGAGAAACACCCTGACCTCATCATTTTTCTGAAAATTCTGAATGGCACGTTCCCGTTCAATCGCTGTTGTGCTGCCATCGAAATATTCAAATTTTACACCAAGCTGGGTCAGCTTTTCCCTGATCAGTGCAAGCATACCGAGAAACTGAGAAAAGATAAGTGCTTTATGGTCTCCAATGTTTTCGGTTATCTCTCTTGAAAGTTCATCAAGCTTTACAGAAACATTGGGCAACTTTTCTGCTTCATTCATAATTGCCGGGGAGTCACATATTTGCCTGAGCTTCATCAAACCCTGTAGAATAGTCAGCTGTGATTTATCAATTCCATGCTCCTTGATCACACCTAGGATCCTGTCTCGGTAATCATTCCGGTAGGCATCATAAATATTCCTTTGTTCATCTTCCATCTCACAAAACAGGATTGTCTCTGTTTTCGCTGGAAGATCTTTGGCAACCTGTTCTTTTGTTCTTCTCAGAATAAATGGGAACAAGAGTTTTTTAAGGTGATCCTTATGCTCCCTTTCACCAAATTTATCAATGGGTGTTGCAAATTCATTCCTGAAATTTTCTATGCTGCCCAGCATACCAGGATTGAGGAAATTCATTTGAGCATAGATATCAAAAGTATTGTTCTGAAGCGGCGTACCACTCATACACAACCTGTTTCTGGCAGTCAACAAACAGGCGGCTCTTGTCACTTTACTTTGCGGGTTCTTTATTGCCTGAGATTCATCAAGTACAATATAATCAAACTGTGTTTCCAGCATGAATTTAATATCACTCCGCAGGGTACCATATGTAGTAATTACTACATCATGTTTTTCAAAAATAGATTTATCCCGAACCCTGTCGCCTCCATGGTGAATCTTGTAAGTTAACTTTGGCGTAAATTTTTTAATCTCATTTTCCCAGTTAAACATGAGTGTAGTGGGACAAACCACCAGGGCAGTCATATTTTCGTTCTGATCCCTGAACAGTTGCAGGAAAGAGAGTGCCTGAATGGTTTTACCAAGACCCATGTCATCGGCCAGGATACCTCCCCAGCCCACTTCATTCAGGTAGTTCAGCCAATGATAACCAGCAATCTGATAAGGACGCAGAATTTCAGCCAATGCTACCGGAGGATTGATTTCGTTGATGCGGTTGAATGACCGAAGCCTATCGTACTTTTCTTCCAACCTGATCATCACTTCTGTTTCATCGATACCATTGTACAATTCATCGATGATACTGAGGTGATATTTCGACAAACGGAGGTTATGCTGCTTGCCTTCGCCCACCCTGAACAGAAGCGAATACTTTTTTAGCCATTCATCAGGTAGAATTCCGAGTGAACCGTCATTCAACTGAACAAACTGCTGTTTATTGGTAAGTGCTTTTTTAATCTCTTCAATGGTCACCTTCTGGTCTCCGAAAACAATATCAATTTTGGCATCAAACCAATCCACTCCATTGCTGATATGAATACGGGTTTGAGGTTTTGACGTATTGAAACGGTAATTTTTAAGTACTTCAAAGCCAAGTAACGGCACTTCTGCAGACCTCATTACATCGATGAAAAGAAAGAACCAGTTGTTCCGCAAAACTTCATTGCCTTTCAATACAAGATTGAAACTGTTTTCTGTTGAGATGAAATTGGAATGCAGTGAAGTCAGCTTATTCAGAAATTCCTTTTCTTTTTCAATATCCCTGCGAATCAATTTAACCTTACCTGCCTCTGGAATGAAAATGGTTTCTTTATCAGTATATTTTACCTCATAATTTTGATACACAAATTGCGGAATAAAGATGAGGTATTCATTTTTTTCCTGCAATTGGAGCCTGAGCTCAGGCTTACCCGCAAAAGTTTCTGTAAGGAGACTGCGATCAAAATCCACAACATATTTTCTCGCAAAGGGCAGAATTGTTTGCTCAAGCTGAATGGGCCATTCGCTGGATTTTATTTTCCTGTTTCTTTCAGGAATAAAACAAGTAATAGCTTCAAGATCTTCAGGTGAATTCCAGCAATAAAGGTTGTTATTGAAAAGACAAATCAAAGTGGAACTCCACTCATTGGCTGCAAGTTCAATATCCCATTCTTGAATATGAACTGTTGGAATCAATTCGATTTCTTTTTTCTGCACCTTCACTTTCATCCCAGGATGCATCCTTGAACTGCTGATGTCAAGTGTTTGCAGGTTGGAAGTAGTAAACGACTTACCGGAAGGTAATCTCTTGAAAGGAACAGAGGAACCGAACTCTGCAAATATCCTTACCAATTTTGGGTGGATATATTCATCTATGAGCTGGGTTGTTTCAGCAGGCAGTCCCTCTTCTTCTGAATAAATGATATTCTCCCAAATACCTGAAAAAGGAGAATTTCTGCTCACATATTTATCGATTTCAGAACGCTGCAATTTTCTGACAGCATTAAGGAGTGCAATATCCTGCTGATTGAAATTTGCCGATGGCACAAACTTTGTAAGATCGATATGTTCTACCCTTCCGGTAAAATCTGTTTTCCCCTCATACAATTCTCCACTCACAAGCTCTACCTGAAATCCAGGGTATTTAGAAGGTGTTTCTACAAAAACCATACCTAAACGCAATGATGTATTGACTTCAGGTTCTTCAACCAATACCACCTGTGGTTCAGTTCGTGTTATGACTGGTTTGGGTTTTTCTTCCACAACACTGGTGACGCGTTTGACTGTTGCATCAAGCACACGCAAAAAGGGCTTCCCGTCTTTGTAGGTAAATTCAAATTTCGATTGCCAGTCGGGTTCGTTCATGCTGTACCCATATATACCAAGCAACTTATTTTTTTCTTTGAACCAGTTCCGGATAGTATCGAAATACTGAGATCCAAACGCATTTAGCAATTGCAAAAACAAAACAGTTTTGTGCAGACACATCGCATGCGTTTCTTCCGTGCATTTGCAGGAGGTATCAAAGTTCTTCTCTTCGTTCCGTTGTATTACAAGGGGAAACTGTTCCCCGTCGAGTTCAAGCAAAGCCTCAACCCGTTCTTCCCTTGCACTGTGTATTGCAGCCTTCTGCTTACGCAGCACTACTTCAGCCTTTTCTGTTACTTCAGGCGTTGCCAGCATCCTGATGGTGCGCAGGTCAATCTGCTTCATCTTGATAACCGTATGTTTCTGATCGTACCGGATGGTGTTGTCACCAATCATATTCCGGTCAACCATATCCTGCAGGTGAAACAGGGCCGCAGCTTCATGCCTGCAGATGTCTCCCAGGTTATACGGACAGGTACAACGCAGTGCGAGCGCACGGGGATCTTTGTATTTCTGAACGTGCACCTTGTAAAAGGTGTTGTAATTATCGTCTTTTACCCTGAAACTAACG
Organism: Bacteroidota bacterium; assembly: GCA_039805815.1. Taxonomy (GTDB): domain Bacteria; phylum Bacteroidota; class Bacteroidia; order Chitinophagales; family Chitinophagaceae; genus Pollutibacter. The sequence continues at coordinate 6,256 of JBDLTO010000241.1, forward strand.
CCATTTAAGAGTTCATCATGCTCCACAAATTCAACATAACCGATGGCATGTATCTTCTTACCACGACGGATTACTTCATCTGTACCATTATTATAAACGAACTTGAGGAGATGTGAAAGGGACATGTTTCAGGTATGGTGAATCCGCAAGTTAACACAAATTCTGCCCCCGTTGGCTTTGATTTAGAATTAATTTATGACAGCACATCTCAGAAGCCTCCCCTCATCCCTTTTCCCTCATCACTTGTCCCTCGTCACTCGTCACTTGTCACTTGCCTCTCATCCCTCTTTTCTCATCCCTTTTCCCTCATCACTTGTCACTTGCCACTCGTCACTTGCCCCTCATCCCTCTTTTCTCATCCCTCCCTAATGCGAATCCCGCGTAACCTTACTGCCAGAACATCCCCGTAAGAAATCCATATCAGCCCCCAGGTGCGCCTGCTCCACATGTTGCTGATAGAGTTGAACATAACCCCTTGTTGCCTCGGGATGCGAGGGTTTCCAGGCTGCTCTTCTGCTGTTCAATTCATCTTCACCCACAAGTAATTCCAAGCTTCTGTTCTCTACATCGAGTGCAATCAGGTCACCATCCTGCACAAGTGCCAGGATACCGCCTTTAGCAGCTTCCGGAGACACATGCAGCACAACGGTTCCAAATCCAGTGCCACTCATTCTTCCGTCTGAAATGCGCACCATATCATGAATACCTTTTTCAAGTACTTTTTTGGGAACTGCCATGTTACCTACTTCCGGCATACCGGGGTAACCTACAGGTCCTACATTTTTCAACACGAGCACGGAGTTTTCATCCACGTCGAGATTCGGGTCATCTACCCGTGCATGGTAATCTTCAATATTTTCAAAAACAACCGCTTTACCGGTATGTTTCATCAGGTGCTTACTCGCTGCACTGGGTTTGATGACGGCACCATTTGCACACAAATTGCCATACAACACTGCCAACCCTGTTTCTGTTTTATAAGGGGACTGCAAACCAGTGATGACATCATCATTATAGGATTGGGCACCTTCATAATTTTCCCTGACGGTTTTGCCATTGGCCGTTATCCGGTCGCCATGCAATTTGTCTGCCAACTCCTTCATCACAACAGGCAATCCACCCGCATAATAAAAATCTTCCATGAAGTATTTACCTGAAGGCTGCAGGTTCACGAGTAACGGAATACCAGCAGAATTATGGTGTAAATCATCCAATTTAAGGTCAACTCCCACACGGCTGGCAATCGCAAGCAGGTGAATAACAAAGTTCGTGGAACCTCCAATGGCCGCATTCACCCTAATGGCATTT
>JBDLTO010000242.1:0-4014 GCA_039805815.1 Bacteroidota bacterium
AGGAAAGTGATTTGGCGATGAAGGAATTGTTAATTGAGCAGGGATTCTCAGTTCAGTTTTCAGAAGAGGTAATGGAAGAGACTGCAAGAATACCTGATGCAATAACCAAATCAGATCAGCAGTCAAGGAAAGATATCCGTGATGTGTTGACATTTACAATTGATCCGGAAGATGCCAGGGATTTTGATGATGCACTGAGTTTCGAGCGTTTTCAAGATGGATCAATTGCTGTTGGTGTGCATATTGCCGATGTCAGCCATTATATAGAAGAGGGTTCAGCGCTGGACGCTGCTGCTTATGAAAGAGCAACTTCAGTATACCTTCCAGACAGGGTAGTACCCATGTTACCAGAACGAATATCAAATGAGCTTTGTTCTTTAAGACCGCATGAAGACAAACTTACTTATTCATGTATTTTCAGACTGGACGAAAAAGGTAAAATTATCAATCAGTGGATTGGTAGAACAATCATTCATTCTAATCATCGGTTTACTTATGAAGATGTTCAGCTTATCATAGAAACCGGTACTGGATTATATGACCTGGAAATACTTAAACTAAATGAGTTTGCTCAGTCTATGCGCAAACAAAGAATGAAAAACGGTGCGATAAATTTTTCCTCGCAGGAAGTAAGGTTCAAACTGGATAAAAACGGTGCTCCATTGGGAATTGTGATAAAAGAAAGTAAAGAATCTCATCAACTTATTGAGGAATTCATGTTGTTGGCCAACAAAGTAATTGCCCAGAAAGTGGCAGAAGTAAAAGTAAATGGTAAACCAGTTCCTTTTCCTTATCGCATCCATGATCAGCCAACTGAAGAAAAACTTATCCCTTTTATTGAATTTGCAAAAAAGTTCGGTTACCAGTTCAGCACTAAAACCCCAGAAGATATTGCAAAGTCTTTCAATACAATGCTTACTAAAGTTAAGGGCTTACCAGAACAAAGAGTATTGGAACAGCTGGGTATACGAACAATGGCTAAAGCAATATATACATCTGAAAATATTGGTCATTATGGATTAGGCTTTTCACACTACTGCCATTTCACCTCACCAATAAGAAGATATCCTGATATTTTGGTACACCGGGTCCTTTCCGGCATATTGGAGGATCATGTTTTGCCAGATAAAAAAATGGAGCAAAAATGTCAGCATACCAGTGAAAGAGAAAGAGCAGCCATGGAAACAGAAAGAGCTGCCAACAAATACAAGCAGGTGGAATTTATGAAACAGTTCCTTGGTGAAGAGTTTGATGCTGTAATATCAGGTGTTGCTGGTTTTGGATTTTGGGCTGAAACCATTGACCATAAATGTGAAGGTTTGGTTTCTATTGCCACCCTGCAGGATTACGATGATTTTATCTACATCGAATCCGATTATGCGTTAGTTGGAAAAAGAAGTGGTTGGGCATTCAGGATTGGTGATTCAGTTCGGATTAAACTTGTAGCGTCTAACCTTACAAAAAGACAACTAGATTACGACTGGATTATGAAAATTGATAATGCCGTAGTTAAAAGCAGCCGGAAGAAAAAATAATTAGATAGCTTTTGAATCAGTAACTTAGGGTTATCATTACACGATCACATGAAAGGCATTGAATTACTGCAGGCTGAATTTGAACAATATTTCAGCCATAGACATTTTCCCCAATTCCCAGCTACACTATATGATCCGCTGGAAGACTTTTTACTCAATTCCGGTAAAAGAATTCGTCCGGTTTTATGCCTTATGGGCAATGAGTTGTTTGGTGAAATCAATGCTGACGCGTTTCATGCTGCAGCAGCAGTTGAACTATTCCATAATTTCACTTTGATTCATGATGACATCATGGATAAGGCCCCATTAAGAAGGGGTAAACCAACAGTTCATGCCATCCACGGTGAGCCAACTGCTCTATTGGGAGGAGATGTTATGATGGTTGTAGCCTATGATTACCTGAATAAACTTTCAGGATCATACCTGAGTAAAGCAATCCAGTTGTTCAATAAAACAGCCAAGGAGGTTTGTGAAGGACAACAGCTTGACATGGATTTTGAAGGGATGAATACCGTTTCTTTGGATGATTATTTACAGATGATTCAATTGAAAACATCAGTATTGCTTGCAGCCAGTCTTCAGCTTGGAGCCCTCATTGGTGGTGCAGGTGAATCTAATCAGCATCATATCTATGAATTTGGTCGAAACCTAGGTATAGCTTTTCAAATCCAGGATGATTATCTTGATGCTTTTGGCGACCCCAAAAAGTTCGGAAAACAGGTTGGAGGAGACATACAAAGCAACAAGAAAACATTTTTGATGATTCATGCATTGGCAACTGCTAATTCAGATGACCTAGAACGGTTAAATGAGTTAATGCATAAGGATAGTCAGGATAAAGTTGAACAGGTTCTTGATATTTACAGAAAATGTGGAATAGACAATTGGGCAAATGAACTGAAATTAAAGTATCTCAATTTAGCGCTGTCTCACCTTGAATCTATAGTTGTTTCTAAAGTCAGGAAAGAACCACTGGTTGAGCTTGCCTATTATTTAATCCAAAGGGAAAAATAAAAATTTCAACATTGAATACCATATTCAGAAAAAAATCAATAGAATCGGTTACTTCCAGGCACGCTTCCGCAACCTCACAAGATGGTCAATCACTTAAGCGTATACTTTCTGTAAGAGACCTAACCCTGATGGGAGTAGCCGCTGTTATAGGTGGTGGAATATTCACAACCATTGGTTCTGCCGCATACAATGGAGGTCCAGGTGTAATTTTGTTATTTATAATTACAGCCATTACCTGTGGTTTTACTGCTTTGTGTTACGCTGAATTTGCATCCAGAATTCCTGTTGCAGGGAGTGCTTACACCTATTCATATATTGCATTTGGTGAAGTGATAGCCTGGATTATCGGTTGGGCACTAATCCTGGAATACGCAATAGGCAATATTGTAGTGGCCATATCTTGGAGTGCCTATTTTAACAACATCCTTGTTGCACTCGGGCTGGAACTTCCAGATTGGCTGACTGTCGGGTACCAAACAGCTTCAATTAAATACCAAGAAGCGATAGCTGGCGGACAATCCTTAAATGGGTTAGCTTATGTGGAAGCACCAAGAATTCTTGGGATACCTTTCATTATTAATCTTCCGGCGTTTATTATCGTAGTGCTAATAACCTGGTTAGCATATATTGGTATCAAAGAAAGTAAACGAACAGCTAACGGAATGGTCATTCTGAAAATTGTGGTACTATTAATCATTGCACTCATTGGATTCTGGTTCATTTTCTCAAACAATACCACTTCAAACTGGACTCCCTTCTTGCCTAATGGAATGACTGGTGTATTAAAAGGTGTTTCAGCTGTATTTTTTGCCTACATTGGATTTGATGCAATTTCTACCACTGCTGAAGAATGTGCCAATCCCCAAAGAGATTTACCACGTGGCATGATATACTCCCTGATTATGTGCACTGTAATTTATATTGTTACTGCACTTGTAATTACAGGATTGGTAAATTACAGTGAGTTTAAAAATGTTACTGATCCACTGGCTTTTGTTTTTGAAAGAATTGGATTACAAAAAGTTGGATTTTTTATATCTGTTACAGCAGTTGTAGCAGCAACAAGTGTTTTATTGGTATTTCAAATAGGGCAACCCCGAATTTGGATGTCAATGAGCCGTGATGGTTTATTGCCCAATGCATTTGGCAAAATCAATAAAAAACACCAAACTCCCGGATTTGCAACAATTATAGCTGGATTGATTGTTGGTGGACTGGTTCTTTTTGTAGATGATAAATTAATAACTGACCTTACCAGTATCGGAACATTGTTTGCATTTGTACTCGTAAGCGGCGGGGTTTTAGGTCTCCCCAGAATCGCTAAAGAGAAAGGAAAGTTTAACCTCCCTTATATCAATGCCAAGTGGATTTTTCCAGTTTTATATCTATTGAGTTTACTCCTGTTTAAAAGTAGAATAACGGAAGGAATTGAACACATCAATTCTGAAGGATATCAGGAAAGTTT
>JBDLTO010000243.1:0-3485 GCA_039805815.1 Bacteroidota bacterium
GACTATCTGCTGCAGCAACATCCATGCGGATACCTTTGGCGGCCATCCAAATGGCGGTATCGCGGATGAGGGTCATCTCCCTGATCTTCTTTTGTTCAGCAGGGTAATTGTCTGGTCCGAACGGATTGTACCTTCTTCCGAAAACATGCACACCGTTGGGGATTTTATAGTCGTTATGCCACATCCAGTTTTTTTCCATGACTGCAGCATAAACGGCCTCTCGGTTCGGGGAACCACTGTTTTTCTTTCCAAACACTTCATCAGCCAAAAATGGTCCGAATTGGGCATAACCGGCATTATTCAGTTGTGCTCCATCGATGGTCAGTTCCGTTTTGGGGTCGTCCAACCAGGTTTTGCTGGGGGTGTAAGCATCAATGAAATGAACCTTGTTTTTGGCAGCCACTTCCTTCATGGCGAGGGCATACATTTTCAGGTTGGCGTTTTCCGCAACTCCGTTGGGGAGGTCGTATTTGCCTGAAAGGTTCTCGAAGGCTATGGGTGAGACGAGCGCCAGCTGGGGTGCCGACCTCCCGTTGTACCGCTGGGCCAGGGTGTGTTTGATGAATGCGTCCAGTTCTGCCTTGTAATTGGCCAAACCTGGAGCACCTTGGAAGGATTCGTTGTATCCGAAGAAAGCGATGATGATATCTGCCTGGTGTTTGGAGAGCCATTCATCAGGATACTCCACGAATCCTTCCATGTCTGCTGGTTTTGCCAGCTCTGTCTGGAATTTTTCTGCTCCGGGGAAAGCCCAGGGGGTATTCCTGCCGGAGTGCGGACGAAATCCTGGTGTATTACCACCATCGCACATGTTGCGGATGTAGAGCATGCTGTCTGCATACCGCAACTGCATTTCCGTTTCAAAAAAATCGGCTTCAATCATCCTGGAACCGAGGTTGTTGCCAATAAGCATGATGTGCGTTCCCTTGCTGATTTTCAACTGATTAGACGCGGGCAGCATGAACGCGAGAAAGCCTGCGGCGGCAATGAACAAACTTATCCAGATGAGTTTGCCGTTTTTTTTGAAATGTTGCATGTATGGTTGGTTAGAGTGCTAAATCGGGGTTATTGGGTCCAAAATGTTTGAGGATGACGATAGGGTCTGTAGAAGAGGTGTTTACAATCTTTACACCTGCTTGGGCAGCCTGTTCACTCACAAAGAACTCATCGTTGGTGAGTTGTCCGTACCGTATCAGGGCAGGTGTCTCGATTTCCCAGACACCAAACGTGCCGCGTCCCTGCATCACAATGATTCCGTAGGCCGCCGCATCCGTGATGGTTACGGTTTGACCTGGAAACACAGTCAGTTCCTTGGCGCTGAAGTCTGCTGACTTGTAACAGATCCAGTTTTCAGTATATCCCTGAGCCTTCATGCTTTCTGGGTCATGAACCGGTTTGGGGGCCATGAAACGGTTGGCCATCATATTGGGATCAACGTTGAGGTCCCAGTCAATCACCTCCATCAGTGCATCGTAATCGCCAATACTTTCTTTGGGTGTGCCATTCCAAAGTAATTCTTCGGGTATAATAGCTTCATTTACAAGCGATTGGTACATGGCGAATACATCAGATGCCTTTTGGGGCTCGTAGGTACACATGCTGCCGGGTGCGTGAAGCAGTCCGGGGGGTACGTCCCATCCGGTGCCGGGTTCCAACTTATAAGCCTGGGAGTAGTTGGTGATTTTATTATCGCCTTTGGTGAAATTCATCAGACACTCTTTGATCACCTCCTTTGGTGTGCCAGGGGCTATGCCTATAAATGTATAAGGGAAGTCACCTCCATGGTTGTTGAGCTGGGGTGGGAAATAGTATGCTTCAGGCTTCCCTTTTTGTCCGATCAGCGCTGCCTTTTCATCATTGTGGTGCACGTGATGGGGGAGTGGCCCCATGTTGTCAAAGAACTTGGAATACATCGGCCAGCTTTGGTATTCATCCCATATCCTGCTTCCGATGAGGTCTCCTTTGAGTTCATCTACTGCATCTTTCAGCAGAAACTGGTGAGTGGTGCCGCCATCCTGAAATACAACAGGACTCAATCCTTCGTTTTCGCCGGTAAGCGGACCATTTTTCGCAGGTGTGGTAGAGGAGAGCCAGCGTTCATCGATGCCGCCTCTTTCTCCTCCCAAAACGTAGTAATCGTCTGGGTGTAATTTTATCCTTCTTCCTGGTACACAGAATGAGCGGGGTACCCAGGTGGGTGCCAGCCGCAGTATGCCTTTGCCTTGCTCCAGTGCTTTTTGTGCCAAGCCTTGTGTTGCCATGTTGCGTTGTTTATGGGTGATGAGATAGATGCTAAATTTTTAAGTGAGATTGAATTGCTTCGTAACCTGCGAGCACCTGCAATTGCAGGTTATATTGAATGCTTTCACCGGGTGCTATATAGCGGAGGGTTTTTCTTTCTCGTGCCAAAGCTTGTCCGATAGGCGGATGCGATCCAGGTTCTATCCCGGTAACATATTCCCCTTTTGCGAGATGCTGCCAGTTGGTCAGCCAGGGAAGCTGTGATTTTGGGAAATCCAATGCTACCGCAAGTTCGATTGTAGGATTGTAAATTCCACATCGGCAGTTTCCCTGTTCATCAGCTGCAATGTCTACAACAGCCACTTCTTCGCCATTCCCACTGTGCTCAGGGACTGTATCGCGCAGGGTTTTGAAAGTTTGTCCTGATATAAAGGGTTCTCCCAGGCGTGTTGCCATGTCTCCTTCCCAAATGAGTTTTGTGCCTGCATCTGCTAAGGGCCAACCAAAATTGCAATGGTAAAGGATCATGTGTGGCGCTGGAATATTGCCTCTGTTAATGATTTCGTCTTGAATCAAAATGCGGGAGGATCCCAAAGTAGCTGTGATGGTCCTTATTAGTTCGAGGTTCGGACCAAAAATATTCGATTCCCGCATGCGTCCTGTAAGTTGCATGTCATAATGCCCTCTGGCCGGATCTGGCTGAATGATAGAAATGATTTCCGCAGGGGTATTGCTGATTCTTCCATGAACGCCACGTTCACCGGTGTCATCTTTTTCTGGTCCGCCCACATGCTGCAATCCGCAGGTATTGACCAGTCCGCCTCCAAATGTGCGGAGCCAGTCGAGTCCTTTATCAGACAAAAACTGCGGGGGTGTAAAACCCGCATGGTTCAGCCATGCGAGGTTAAACTGGTTATAGGCAGCATCTGCAATATCCAATCCCCTATCTATTAGTATCTTGAAACGGAGTCCTGAACCTGTGTTGAACCAGGCTACGCGCATCCCTCTGCTTATGCCGTTATCCAATACAGCCGTTTCAATACCGCCGATTTGTGCAACCTGCGAAACTTTGTCGCTCCACACAGAACCTTGTCTTGACATACCCCTTTATTTGGATGCGGTATAAACTGGGTGGTTTGGATTGCCTGCCGATTTGAGGTAGGCAACCAGGTCGTTCAGCTCCTCTGGGTTAAGACCATTAATCATGCCAGGCAGCATCGGAGAAACATCTGAAACCCTTGTGC
>JBDLTO010000244.1:0-7385 GCA_039805815.1 Bacteroidota bacterium
AATGCAGCCGTTTTGGAATCGCTCGCCACCTTCGCGCTGGCTTTCTTTGCCCGCCCGCTTGGAGCTGCACTCTTTGGCCATTTCGGCGACCGCATCGGTCGCAAAGCCACGCTGGTAGCGGCACTGTTGACGATGGGGCCATCAACGGTTGCCATCGGACTCCTTCCCGGATATGAATCGATTGGCATTCTAGCTCCCCTATTATTAGCACTGTTCAGGTTCGGTCAGGGTCTTGGTTTGGGTGGAGAATGGGGTGGTGCTGTACTGCTTGCCACTGAAAACGCCCCTCCCGGCAAAAAAGCCTGGTTCGGCATGTTTCCGCAATTGGGTGCACCACTGGGATTTATCCTCTCCAATGGCTCTTTCATCATCCTCAGCAATTACATGAGCAACGATGAATTTCTTGCCTGGGGGTGGCGTATTCCTTTTCTGGCCAGTGCCCTACTCGTTTTTGTGGGCTTGTATGTTAGGTTGAACATCGAAGAAACGCCTGATTTCAGGAAGGTATTGGAATCAAGAGAACAGGTTAAAGTACCTATGCTGACTGTTTTTACAAAACACACCCGTATGCTGGTCCTCGGCAGCCTCGCCGCTACCACAACCTATGTTAACTTTTACCTGATGACGGTGTTTACACTCAGTTGGGGAACAGCGCACCTGGGATATGAACGGGAACCCTTTCTGATTGCTCAGTTGATTGCCATCCTTTTCTTTGCCATCGGTATACCCATTTCATCAAGGCTGGCAGACAAGGCTGGCACTTTTCGGGTGCTAATCATGGCTACCATACTGATATTCCTTTTCGGACTGGCATTCAAACCCCTTTTTGTTGAAGGCAATTTGGCGCTGACCACCGTATTCCTTTCACTGGGATTACTGCTCATGGGGTTCACTTATGGTCCCCTCGGCACCGCTCTCTCCAATATCTTTCCTACTGCTGTCCGCTATTCCGGTTCCTCTATCGCATTTACTTTTGCAGGTATTCTGGGGGCCTCTTTGGCTCCGTATTTTGCAACCTTTCTGGCAACAAACTACGGACTGGAATTTGTAGGGTATTATCTCTGCGGAGCAGCAGTTATAAGCCTCCTGGCCCTTTTCATCATCAAAAAACAACACCTGCATGTCAATGGTAAATAAGATGAAGCCTTTATTGTTGTTAGTGGTACTATTGATGGCTGCTTCAAGCCATGCACAAAAAAACAGTAAACCCAATATAATCATCATTTACACTGACGATCTTGGTTACGGAGACCCCTCCTGCTATAACCCAGATTCAAAGTTGCACACCCCCAACATCGATCAACTCGCTGCTTCTGGAATTAGGTTTACAAACGGACACGCTACCTCAGCCACTTGCACGCCTTCGAGGTATGCGCTGTTAACCGGACAATACCCCTGGAAAAACAAGGATGCAGTTGTGCTCCCCGGTGATGCACCACTTATCATCTCCAACAACCAACTCACACTCCCTGCCATGCTGAAAGCCACGGGATACAGAACCGGTATCGTGGGCAAGTGGCACCTCGGGCTCGGTGGCGCAACCCAGAAAAACTGGAATGAACGGGTAACTCCGGGCACCAATGAACTTGGGTTCGATTATTCCTTTATTTTTCCGGCAACAGCAGACAGGGTGCCTACTATTTTCATGGAAAATGGCGTAACCATCGGCGCAGACCCCAATGATCCGATTGCAGTGGATTATACAAAGAAAATAGGTTCTGAACCCACCGGAAAGGAAAATCCGGAACTGCTGAAGATGAAAAGCAGTCCTAACCACGGCCATGAAAACACCATCGTCAACGGTATTGGTAGAATCGGATTCATGACCGGTGGAAAGACAGCCAGGTGGACAGACGAAGAAATACCATTTACTTTTTTGGATAAAGCCAAAAATTTTATCCGAGAGCACCAAACCACACCATTTTTCTTGTACTACGCACTCACGGAACCACATGTACCACGCATGCCATCTACTGCCTTCAAAGGCAAGAGCGGACTCGGTTTCAGGGGTGATGCCATTTTGCAGATAGACTGGGCTGTTGGGGAAATCATTGCCCAACTCAAAGCCATGGACCTCTATCAAAACACACTCATCATTTTCTCCAGTGATAACGGTCCTGTACTCGATGATGGCTATGAAGATGGTGCAGTTACACAGCTCAACGGACATAAACCAGCTGGAATACTCCGGGGAGGAAAATACAGCAGTTTCGAAGCCGGAACCCGCGTTCCAACTATCCTGAGCTGGCCGGCAAAAGTGAAGGGAAATCAGGTTTCAAACGCATTGGTTTCGCAGATAGACCTGCTATCAAGTCTTGCAACACTTACCGGATACAAAGCCTCATCGGCAAAAATCGATGATAGTCAGAATCAGCTGAATGCCTGGCTGGGAAAAGATACTGATGGAAGAGAATACCTGATTAAAAATAATGGCACCCAGGCCAATGTCATCATCAAAGGGAACTGGAAACTCATCAAAGCCAATAACAGACAAGCAAAAAACCTGCTCACCAATACAGAGCTCGGCAACCTGCCTCAGGATCAGCTTTATAACCTCAATGATGATATGGGAGAACGCAACAACCTCGCTGAAAAACAACCGGAAATGGTGAAAATGCTGACTGCACTCATTCAGGCAGAAACCAAGAAAGGCAGTCAATGATTGTCGTTTACTCAAAGTATCTATCCCTGTTTTTATCTGTTGAATGCATTAACATCTACCCAGAGCCTATCAATTTATTCCGCATCTCGATAACGGGTTTTCGCTATTCGTAAACAATTCAGCAGCAATTTTATTCGTTTTGCATTCTAAATAAAATGTAAGATGAATCGACTTGTGGTGATGATCGTTTTTATAGTGGCAGGATTTAATGTGAAGGGGCAGACAAAGGACAGTTTGGTCCTTAAGATGGATTCTGCGCTCTACCATACCAAATACCTGGCAGAGATAACCCTGGTGGGAAGAAATACCAAAGCAGATATCCTTTTCCTGCCCGAAATTGTGGGTACCACTATCAATGCCGGTAAAAAGAACTCCCTGATTGTTATGGACAATGTGCAGGGAAATGTGGTCACGAATACCATGAGACAGGTCATGGCCAAAGTACCCGGCATTCAGGTCTGGGAAAGCGATCCCAGTGGCATACAAATTGGCATAGCTGCACGCGGACTCAGTCCGAACCGCAGCTGGGAGTTCAATCTCCGTCAGAATGGTTACGACATCAGCAGCGACCCCTTCGGTTATCCGGAAGCCTATTACACGCCACAACTCAACGCAGTACAGCGCATTCAAGTGGTGAGAGGTGCTGCAAGTCTGCAGTATGGTCCGCAATTCGGCGGACTGGTCAACTTCATCATGAAAGATGGCAGTGATATCAATAAGCCAATAAAGGTAGAGTCTCAGCAAACAACAGGAAGCTTTGGCTTATACAATTCCTACAATGCCATTGGTGGTAAAACTGCAAAAACAAACTATTATGCTTTCTGGGACCACAGACGTGGTGATGGATTCAGAGCCAACAGTGGATTCAATGTAAATACAGGTTTCGGAAGTTTTTCATGGAAGCTGAACAATAAACTGAAAATCGGACTGGAACTCACGCAGTTCAATTACAAGAGTCAGCAACCCGGCGGACTCACCAATGCCCAGTTTGAAGCCGATGCGAAGCAGAGTCTACGTGCCAGAAACTGGTTTGCCGTGAACTGGAATATAGCTGCCATCAACGTGGATTATACATTCAATGAGAAAAGCAGGCTGAATATCAAAACCTTCGGCATGGTGGGTTACAGAAACAGTATCGGGTTTATGCAAACCCCCAATATCGCCGACACCATCAATCCAGCAACGCTTCAATACAATAACCGCAGGGTGGATGTGGATGAGTACCGTAATGCAGGTTTCGAAGCCAGGTACATCAATGACTTCCGGATTGGAAAGATGAAAAACACCATTTCATCTGGAGTGCGTTATTTCAGGGGAAGTACCTTCCGCATGCAGAATGGAAAAGGCGATACCGGAAATGATTACAATACCAACATAAGCGGACCATATCCTACTGATCTCTCATTTCAAACATCCAATACAGCGTTTTTTGCTGAAAACCTCATTAGGATTAATGAAAATCTTATTCTGATACCGGGATTTCGGGTTGAAAACATTATGAATACAGCCGGTGGCAGGTTGAACTTTTCAGGGAACAATGAATTGAAACTGAATGGTGATCAGCGCCGCAGAAATTTCGTACTTCCCTGTATTGGCGCAGAGTACCACATCGGACTCACTGAAATCTATGCTAATTATGCAAAGGCATACAGGCCGGTACTGTTCAGTGATTTGACTGCCAATCCCACCACCGATGTCATTGACCAGCAGCTGAAAGATGCACAGGGTTACAACATCGATCTTGGATACAGAGGCAGGATAAAAGATTACCTGTTTTTTGATGTCAGTGCCTACTGGCTGCAATACAACAACAGAATCGGACTCATCGCACAACAGAAAGCCGATGGCAGTTTCTATAACCTGAGAACCAATGTTGGCAACAGCCGCAGCAAAGGCCTGGAAGCATTGGTGGAATTCAGTCCGATTAAAGCCTGGCTTAAAAACTCCGCTTTCGGCAACATTACATTGTTCACCTCAGTTGCACTCATTGATGCACGCTACGGCGATTTCAGGGTAATTACCAAACAAGGCAACAACCTGGTTGAAAGCAGCCTCAAAAACAAAAGGGTGGAAAATGCGCCAGAGCATATTATCCGGTCAGGTGTTACTTATACCAAAAAGAAAATAACAATCACTTTGCAACACAGCTATGTTGGAGCATCATTTACTGACGCAAATAACACCCGGACTCCCACAGCAAATGGTGTTAACGGAATAATCCCTGCATACCAACTGTTTGATCTGAGCTCCGGTTACAATGTCAATGATAACTTCTTTATCAAAGCAGGGGTAAACAACCTTGGCAATGCAAAGTATTTTACCAGACGCGCAGGAGGTTATCCAGGACCCGGACTGATGCCTGCAGAACCACGGAATTTCTTTGTGACGGTTGGGTTGAAATATTAGTTGAGCTTGCCAAACGAAGGTTGGAGTTGTAAGAAAAATCAAACCCTCAACTAATTTCTCTCAACTTAATTCTCTCAACTCAGTACGCTCAACAGTAATGTGACTTAAATCACCTAAACAACTACGCATATTGTTTAATTATGGGGTATTAAAACCCCAAAAAATGTCAACATCCAAGCATCAAATCGTTATCATCGGCGCAGGAAATGCAGGCATTTCCGTTGCTTCAAAATTGCTGTTAAAAAACAAAAAACTGGATATCGCACTGGTTGATCCAGCTCAAAAACACTATTACCAGCCGGCATGGACACTGGTTGGCAGTGGCGTTTTTGATATTTCAAAAACTGAACGAGAGCAGTCGTCTGTAATACCTGCTGGAACCACTTGGATTCAGCAAAAGGTAACTGCCTTCCATCCAGAAGAAAATAAAATACTGCTGGATAATACATCCACATTGGAATATGAATACCTCATTGTTGCACCCGGTATCCAACTTAATTGGAGCGAAATCAAGGGTTTACAAGACACCCTTGGTAAAAATGGTGTTTGCTCTAACTATAGTTTTCAACATGCATCTTATACATTTGAATGCTTGAAAAACCTGAAATCCGGGAAAGCCATTTTCCACAATCCACATACGCCTGTTAAATGCGGCGGGGCTCCTCACAAGATCATGTACATGGCAGCAGATTATTTTAGAAAGCACAACATACTTAACAATATCAACATCCAGTATTGGAGTGGTGCGCCAAAATTATTTGCTGTTCCACATTACGAAAAAACACTATTGAAAGTCTGTGAGCGAGGTAATATCGGTTTGAATTTCATGCAAAAACTGGTGGAAGTGGATGGTCCGGCTAAGAAAGCAAAATTCATAGGTATTGGTGAGCAGAACAAGGATGTGGAAACATGGGTTGAGTTTGATATGATTCATGTTACACCACCCCAAAGTGCTCCTGATTTTATAAAAAATAGTCCGCTCGCAAACGCAGCAGGTTGGGTTGATGTAGACAAGCATACTTTGCGTCACAACAAGTTTCAAAATATATTCTCATTGGGTGATGCATCAGGATTACCAACCAGTAAAACAGGAGCTGCTATTCGCAAGCAGGCTCCTGTTGTAGTTGACAATGTATTGAGCTTAATCAAAGGCAAAAATCCCGAGGCTTCTTACAACGGGTACACAAGTTGTCCACTTGTAACCGGTTACGGCAAACTGGTATTGGCAGAATTTGATTACAACAATAAACCACAGGAAACATTTCCATTTGACCAAAGCAAAGAACGTTGGTCTATGTACATTTTGAAAAGGTATGTGCTTCCCTGGTTATATTGGTCAAAAATCCTACCCGGGAAAGCATAATGTCGATTTTAACCTTCTGTCAATGTGACGAAAATCACCATTAAGCCCTTTTTATTTGTTGAACTTTACCAAAACAAACAACAATGGAACCCCAAACAACCCAAATGCCCAGGATAGGCGATAAGGCCCCTGATTTCAACGTAACCACCACCACCGGACAACTGCAACTCTCAGAATACAACAAAGGAAGTTGGGTTGTACTGTTTTCCCATCCGGCAGATTTCACACCTGTTTGTACAACGGAAATGACAGGCTTTGCGCTCGAGAAGGAATTTTTTGCACAGCACAATGCCAAACTGCTCGGTCTGAGCATAGACAGCATCCATTCACATATTGCCTGGGTAAATGCGGTACATGAAAAAACCGGTGTGCTGTTTGAATTTCCCATCATTGCAGATCTTGACATGCACGTATCAAAATTGTATGGCATGCTCCAACCCGGTGAAAGCGAAACAGCTGCTGTACGCGCTGTATTTTTCATCGATCCCGAAGGCACCATCAGACTGATCATGTATTACCCCCTCAATGTGGGCAGAAATATGGAAGAAATCAAACGTGTATTGCTGGCCCTGCAAACCACCGTCACCCATAAAGTGGCTTGTCCGCTCAACTGGAAACCCGGTGAAAAAGTAATCGTTCCTGCCCCTAAAACCCTTGAGGCATTGGCAGAAAGGAAGGCCAGCAACCTCGAAATGGTAGACTGGTACCTGGCCAAAAAATCGATCTAAGTCATTTTACATATTTGAACACATTGTGCTGTTAAATTTAATTTATTCCCCTCCTGGCCAGGAGGGGTGGCACGAATGAGACTGCGCTGTAAGCGCAGACGAATGAGCTTGCCTGCCGAAGGCAGGTGCCGGGGTGGTGGAGTCATTTTTTATCATATTGCTGAAAATATATTATGAGGTTAATTGAATTCATCTTCCACCACCCCGTCGCGACCGTTTCACTTCG
>JBDLTO010000245.1:0-2543 GCA_039805815.1 Bacteroidota bacterium
TGGGACAATAAACCAGGTTTTCATTTTTGGGGTCAACAAAGACCTTTGTATAATACCATGCACGCTGACGAATATTGTTGTCGCTACTTTGTAAAGACCAGGATTGACCACCATCTTCACTCATGTATAAACCACCTTTGTCATTTTCAATGATTGCATAAACCTTATCGGTATTGGAGGGCGCAATGGCAACACCAACAATTCCCCATGTACCCTTTGGTAATCCTTTAGAAGCAGTGATATTCTTCCATGTTTCACCTCCATCTGTACTCTTCCACAGTCCGCTTCCATCACCACCACTTTCAAGGCTATATGGTGTGCGAATAACACGCCAAGAACCTGCATACAAAACGGAAGGATTTCCAGGCTCCATAACCAAATCGCTGATGCCAGTCTGTTCATTGATATAAAGAACCTGCTTCCATGATTTTCCACCGTCGGTAGATTTAAAAACACCCCTTTCCTTATTGGGACCAAAAAGATGTCCGATTACACCAACCCATAAAGTATTGGCATCGTCAGGATGAACAATGATGTTTGTGATATGCCTGCCATCTTTCAGTCCAATGTTGGTCCAGGTTTTACCGGCATCAATACTTTTCCACATCCCGCCAAGACCTTCGGACACATTTCCACGAACTGTATTCTCACCTTCTCCAACATAGATGATGTTGTCGTTGGATGGAGCCACTTCCAATGCGCCTATTGAACTGCCAAAAAAGCCATCACTGATATTTTTCCAGTTATTTCCGGCATCGGTTGATTTCCATACACCACCTCCGGTAGCACCGAAGTAAAAGGTATTCCGATTTTTATAACTTGCCCCTACAGCACCACTTCGGCCACCACGAAAAGGCCCTATCAGCCTGTATTTAACATTGCCAAGCAATGCCTGATCATAGGCTGAAGGTTGCGCTGGCTGTTTGGGCTCACTGGCCTTTTTCTTTTGTGCATTAATTCCTGATGCCATAGAAAAGGACAAAAGGAAAAAAAGTATTTTCTTCATTTTAAAAGTTTTGGAGCTTTAAATTTAACGTATTTAGGATTACTATTGCTCGTTCAGCATAAACTTTGGCGGGGCAGCCTTTGGAATGACCAGTTCTGGACTGATATCAGGCATAGCTGATTTAATCTGCTTGACATTAAAAAGATTGGTATCGATGAAAGTCCAGGTTTTACCCTTATCCGCTGAAATCGCAATAAGTGATGAAGACAATTCAGCATTCCCGAGTAAAGTTGTCAAAAGCATCTGCTGTGAGATAACAGCCTGAAGTGTGTTCCTAAATTGAAGCACCGGAGATGGATTACCGAAACTAATCCGACTAACCCTTCCTCCAACCTGTTCAACAACCTTGAAAGCAGAATCGGCCATCAACCTCAATTGTGTTTTTCCACCTGCAAGGCTAATCATGGATGGATGCATATAGCTTAGAAATCGGTCTCCGTCTTTTTTTACAAGTGCATTCCCCATTTCCATTGCAGCCTGTTTGATAGCTGAATGATGTTGTTGGGCACTGCCTGCCAAAAAGCAGTTAACAGTAAACATGAAAGTGAAAATAAACTTCATCAGATGTCTCTTTTTTTATAAATCAAAAATGCCATTACCCATATTAGAATGGTAATTATCAAAGAGTAATATACATGTTGTTCAATGGCATCCATGGCCATTTTATAATCAGCCTCATTGAATTTGCCAATTGCTGGTGGAACAGGAATCAGCCGGTCTGAAATTTCAAAGGGAAGGAAGTGACCGTAATCATACCCAAGTTTTTTTGCTTTCAGTTTAAATATTCCAACCAATATATTTTCAATGATGAATGTATAAAAAATAAATATCCCATACGCGATAAAGGCCTTGCGAATCAATAGTCCCAGTAAAAATGCAACAGAGAGCTGACTAAATAGCTGAAGTGAAAACAACACGATAAAATAGGCCTTTTCATAAAGTACAGCGCTTTTAACTTCCTTTGTTGCAATAAACCCCAACGTTGATGCTACAGCTAAATAAAACACAGTAACGAGTAAAGTTATCAGCAGAACGCTGATGAACTTGCCCCAGATAAATGTATGCTTCTGCCAGCCATCAATTATATTCTGCCGGTGCGTTTTAAATTGAAATTCGTTGGTGATCAACATGATCACAACTACAGCTGGTATAAATGCAAAAAAAGAACTCAGGTAGGCGGTAGTATGAAATGTTTGTGGAAATGCAAATGGATTACCCAGCAACATTTTCATTAATTGTCCGCCCTGAGACGGACCCTCAGCTGCATTTTTGAAAGCAAAATATGCAATTGCATTTACACCAGGAAATGAAATAGCTGTAATGGAGAGTAGAACCCAGAAAGCCCTGTAGTTCTTTACTTTCAACCATTCTGTTTGAAAAATATTTTTAATCATTTTATTCGCTTGTAAGTTCAAAAAACTTTTCTTCCAGCTTCTTCTTTTTTACTGTGATTTGCGACAACACGATGCCATTGTTGAAACAAAAGGAGTTTACTTCAGCAGGAGAGACTTTTCCTTTGTCAAAAAAACAGGCTACT
>JBDLTO010000246.1:0-2547 GCA_039805815.1 Bacteroidota bacterium
AGACTCAGCAATGGCAGTACTACGCCTGTGGATGATTTACTTCCAAAGACTATTGCCATAAAGGTGACCGTCAGCATATCAAGTCCCTTGATACCTGCCTTACCCAATCCGATGATGAATCCGGATGACAGTACAAGCGCCCATTCAACAAGCGTGAAATCTGGAATCATACATTCTTCTTTAGAAGAGGCAAATTAACTAAAATGACATGAAGTATTCAATTCCATTGTCTTTGAAAAAGTGTAAGCAGTATGATTGCCAACACAATCAATAAACAAGCAAGCCAATCAATTGCACCAAAAGGAACATGCATCCAGATTACAGCAACAACGGAGGCTGCAATCGGTTCTGTAGTGGCAATGAGACTAGCAGGTTTGGCACCCAGCCATTTGACTGCAAGCATGTAAGAAAGGAATGACAGAATGGTTCCGCACACAATGATGTAGCCAAGATTGATGAATGTCCATGCATCCCATATTCCCGGCACGGGCCATGGAGGAGAGATGATGCTCAAGGTAATCCCACCAATTAAAAATCCCCATCCCAGCAGCACTGCAGCAGCATACTTCGCCATCAGCTTCATCGGTTGAAGTGTATAAAAGGCAAGTGCTATGGCAGAGAGGATACCCCAAATGAAGGTTCTGGTTGACACCAGAAGCTTGGTATAGTCACCATGTGTGACCAAAAGGAAAATACCCAAAATGGAAAGCAGGATGGAAGTCCATTCCACCCATCCCGGCACTATCCTGGTCTTAACTGCCAGATAACAGAAAATCATTGCCGGACCTACATATTGCAAAATGGTGGCTGTTGCCGCATTGGAGAATTCAATGGTCAGGATATAAGTATACTGCACACTCAATACGCCAAGGGAGCCGAACAATAAAAGAGCCAAAGCGTCCCGCTTGTTTTTCCAGATGTTCCAGGGATTGTGGCCCGAAAGTACCGCAACAGGCAAGAGAATCAGTCCGGCAATCAGCATCCTGATGGATACCAACCAGGTGGCATTCAATCCGCGCTCCTCAAACAAAAACTGTGCACAAACGCCTGAAACACCCCAGAACAGGGCTGCAATAAATGCCAGGAAAAAACCTTTGACTCTTTTCATCAGAAGCTAGCGGGAGGATCAAAATTTTAGCAGCCCTTTCAGGATAAATTCGGTTTTTCGAAACCTCTGACTTATTTCATCGCATCACCCTTGATTGGAGTGCAATGCTCAGCAAGGATTTTTACCTTGCCATCGTGTTTGACAATGGTGATACTGCAACGCTGGCGGTCATTGAATGCCTCACCATGATAGATGCCTTGTCCCTTCCATACAGTATTTACTACTGCGGTATTGCCCTCAATTTGCATGGTTTGGCTTTCACGTTCCATCGACTGAAGTGAATAGACCTCAGAACCTGCTGTGGCAATCAATCCCGAACGATCAAAGGCATTACCAGATTGGGTGAAATAAACATAATGCTCAGAAAGGACTGAGTCCACCAATATTGCATTTTTTTCCTGCCATCCTTTGTCGAAACTGGCAATTACCGCTATCACTTCAGACTCCTGAAGGGTTTCTTCTTTCGGCGCCCTTGCACAGGAAAGGGCGGCAAATGTTAATAATAGAAACAATATTCTCATGGTACTGAAGTTAACGCATTTCTGCATCAAAAAATAAAACCACCTTCCCCTTTTCAACATCGGCGTTATCAATCAGTTTCATTGCCTCCTCAATTTCCAGAAAAGGAAACCTGTGTGTAATCATGTCTCTCACTTCAAGCTTCCGCTCTTCAAACAAACGGATAACATCGGGGAATTTTTTATTGTGAAGCCTTGTTCCACGAATATCCAGTTCACGGGCTGTAATGGTAAACTGCGCTATGGCTGATGGTGATGGATTAAATCCCAAGGTAACTACCCTGCCAGCCGCACAAACAACTTTCAAGGCCTCCTCAAATGAACTAACCGTGCAAACTGCATCAATCACCACAGTTGCCATGACCCCTGCTGTGAGTTTACTGATGGCAGCAGGCACATCCTCACTACCGGCATGAATCACCGCATCTGCACCATGGTGCAAGGCCATCTGTAACCTGTTGTCTGCAATATCGGAGATGAAACAGATTGCCCCCGCAATTTTGGCACGCTTTAAAATACTCAATCCTGCCGGTCCGGCACCCATGATAAAAACCACATCATCCGCTGTCAATGCCGCCCTTGCACAGGTCTGCTCAGCAATGGTGAATGGTTCAATCATCACGGCCTCCGCCCAAGACAAATGTGCCGGAATACGGTAGATACTGTCTTGGGGCATAACAATATATTCCTGAAAGCCCCCATCCACATGCACAGACCGCACCTGCAAGCGTCCGCAAACATTACTTCGGCCAATACTGCACTGATAACATGCACCGCAACTGATGACCGGATCTATGACAACACGATCTCCTTTTTGAAAAAGATTCACCCCACTGCCAATGTCAATAATCTCGCCGGCAATCTCATGACCAATCACCCTTGGATAGGTGGCTACTGGCGAAGTGCCATGATAAATATGCA
>JBDLTO010000247.1:0-5048 GCA_039805815.1 Bacteroidota bacterium
ATTTTCATTTCAATGCCCGTAACAAGATCGAAAAGGTTATCAGCAATGCAAAAATGGGTCACAAGGACACTTTTACTCAACTTTTAAGTGTTTTCAATTACAATTTGGATAATACTGCCCAGCAAAAACAGGAACTGGATTCAGTTATTTTAAAGTGTAACAATGGTATCCTGTTACATGACCTTAGAAATGACTGGGTTGATGACCTTTATTTGTTGATGGGTAAATCCTACTTCTACCAAAAGAAATTCGATTCCGCTTATGACGTATTTCAATACATCAACTATAATTTTCAACCCAGAGACAAAGACGAAGCCGGCATGGAGAAATCCATTGGCTCGAACCTGAATAACAGTGGCAATGTTTACACTGTTTCTTCAAAAGAAAAAAAAATCAGTCCGCACCAATCCGTCAGAAATGATGCTTTACTGTGGATTGCACGAACATTATTAGAACAGGGGCAGACAGATGAGGCAAGAGGCATGCTCGAGACCTTATCTCGGGATAAGCTTTTTCCGAGCCGACTTCACAGTGAATTGTCTGAAACAAAGGGAGATTGGTTTTACAGGATAAAACAGTACGACTCAGCGGCATATTATTTGAAAAAATCGGTTTCTGCGCTTGAAAATAATGGAGAGAAATCCAGAAGATATTACCTGATTGCACAGCTACTTGTAATGGCAGGCCAAAATGAAGCGGCTGACTCTTCCTTTGAAAAAGCTATTTCCTTGACTACCAATCCGGTTATGGACGCTTATGCAAAAATCAGTCAAATTGGATTGGCATCTGCCAATAAAGATAAAGAGACGCGCATCAATGAAAACATTGATGCCTTGATGACAATGGCTAAAAAAGAAAAATATGCAGCATACCGCGGCATTATTTATGCAGCCGCAGCAGAGATGGAAAAAAGCCGAAATCATAATAGAGAAGCCATAAGCCTACTCATCAGAAGCAATGAAGCACTGTTAAATGATGCAAATGCTAAAAATACCAACAGCATAGCAATTGCAGAATTGGCTTTTGAAGCAAAGGATTACCCATTGGCAAAACGATATTTTGACAGCTCAAATATTACTGGTCATGTCAGAGAAAAACAGATGACTATAAAGAAGTCTGTTGTAACAGATCTGGTTAAATTCCTGAATAATGTTTCACATGAAGACAGTTTGCAACGGATTGCTGCACTGCCTGAACGTGAAAGGAATGAGCTCCTTGAGGAATTGCTTAAAAAAATTGAAAAAGAGAAATCCGGACTACTCCCAGATCGGAAAAATATTGGTCAGGCGGCACAAAGAACAAGGTTTCAGGAAGACCTCACTGGTTCCCTTTTCCCTGCTGCACAACAAAAAGGCGAATGGTATTTTAATAATGCCACGCTTAAAGCACAAGGAACACAAGCTTTTCAGTTGAAATGGGGAAATAGGCCGAATGAAGACAATTGGAGAAGAAGTGCATCTGGTACAGCAACGGCCAGACCGATTACTTCAAGAACAAGAATAGTTCAACAACAAGTTGTAGAGGAAGACGATACCCCATCTGTAGAACAACTAGGAAGAGACCTTCCGTTAACTGCTAAAAGCCTACAGGAATCGAATGCCAGAAAAGCAAATGCAGCAAGACAATTAGCCCTGATTTATAAAAACAAGCTAGGTGATTGTGCGTCTTCAGTACTATGGAATGAGACCCTTCTGCAATCAAATAGTAATCATCCTGAACTTGAACTGGTTCTTTTTGATCTAATTATCTGCTGCAATGAAACGGGCCTAGCAAACAAAGGCAAACGTTACCTTGCCCAGCTTGAACAGGTTAACCCATCAGGAGATCTCCTGCAGAAATTACGCAACCCCGAATTGTCTGCTAAAAAGGTTAATGAAAAATCAAATGCAGCTACGGAAACCTATCAAAAAATTTATGACCAGTTCCTATCCGGTGATTTCACTGCCGCAGTTGCAGCGAAAAAAAATGCCGACTCAGTTTATGGGCAAACTGCATGGACTCCTCAATTGATGTACATAGAGGCTGTTTATTATATCAAATCAAGAGAAGACAGCATTGCTATTACTACTTTAAAAAAGATAAGTCAGCTTTTCCCTTCATCACAATTGGCGCCAAAGGCTGTTCAGCTGGCTGATGTGGTAAAAAGGCGAAATGAGATTGAAAAAGAGCTGACAAACATGACGGTTGTGCGGGTAAAAGAGGATAGTATTAGCTTAGCTGACAACACTGGATTAACAAAAAAAATTGAACAGTCAGAAAAAATAGTTAAACCAGTTACACCTGCGGTTGAGAAACAGGTGGCAGCAATTGAAAGCCCGGTCAGAGATAGCTCGAAATTAAAACTGCCTGAACCTGCAGTGCTACCTGAACCTGCAGTGCTACCTGCACCTGTGCAAAATGACCGATATACATTTAATGCCAATGCGCCTCATGCTATAATCATGTTGATGAATAATGTAGACATTGTTTATATCAATGAAGCAAAAAGAGCACTCGTCCGCTATAACAGCATCAAATACCCTGAAAATGAGTTTACTGTAAATAATGACAAGATTAGCAATACACCCTTCATCATCATCAGTTTCTTTCAGAATGCTGCAGAAGCAATAAGTTATTTCGATCAGACCGCACCAATTGCATCCAAGGAAATTTTCCCCTGGCTCCCTAGCGACAAATACAAACTGTATATTCTATCTCCAGATCACCTTAAAACCATGATGGAAGAAGAAAAAACCGATAACTTCATCAAATTCATCAAGACACAGTTTCCTGGAAAATTTTAAGGATTCCTTTTCATGAAAGACCTGTCTTTTGATTAGTTTTACCGCATGTCAGGTAAAGCAACTAAGCCACAGGCAATAAGCAAGTCAGTCCGCACATTCTGGAAAGTTTTTCTCTATGGATGGGGTGCGTTTTTTTTATTGATTATCTTAATCTACGTGGGAGTTTTTGGAAAACTACCCTCTATTGATGAACTGGAAAATCCGTCCATGATGTCTTCCTCAGAGATCTATGCGGATGATGGAACCCTGATGGGGAAATATTACCAGAAAGACAGAATCAATGTCAAGTACCAGGATATATCTCCCAATGTGATAAATGCTTTGATTGCAACAGAAGACGAACGTTTCTATGACCATTCCGGCATAGATATCAAAAGTCTTATACGCGCAATTGTTTATCTAGGCAGAGAAGGCGGAGCCAGTACCATCACACAACAAACAGCAAAGGCACTGCTTGGACAGGAAAGCCGTAAAAGTGTTGGCAGGGTCATAGAAAAATTCAAAGAATGGATAGTAGCCATCAAGCTGGAAAGGAACCTCACAAAGGAAGAAATAATTACCCTTTATTTGAATATGGTAACATACGGAGATGAGATTTATGGTATCCGAAATGCAGCAAAAACCTACTTCCAAAAAGAACCTGGCCAGCTTGAAATTGAAGAAGCCGCAGTACTGGTAGGGTTATTGAAAGGAAGCACCCGTTATAATCCGCGCCGCAACCCGAAATATTCGATGGCCAGAAGGAATATCGTGATTGATCAGATGGTCAGGAATAATTACCTCGACAAAGAAGCTTCAAGGGCATTAAAAATTGCACCAATCAAGCTTAAATATCTGAGGCTGGATGAAAATTCTGGCATCTCACCGTACCTGAGGGAAATTTTAAGAGATGAAATAAAGGCTTGGTGCAAGGAACATGAAAATCCCAAAACCGGAGAACCTTATGATATCTATAAGGATGGTTTAAAAATATTTACGACTATCAATCCGCGCATGCAGGAATATGCCGAAATAGCGGTTTACAGGCATATGCAAAACCTGCAGAAAGTATTTCACAGTCAGCCCAATATCAAAAATGGATCAGTTTGGAAATCCAAAGAAGGTAAAACTGTACTTGAAAATGCCATAAAACAATCAGAACGTTGGAGAAACATGAAGGAAGACGGGTTAACTGATGATGAAATAATGACATCTTTCAGCAAGCCTGTTAACATGAAAGTTTTTGCTTGGAATGAAAAACGTGAAACAGATACCCTGCTTAGTCCTATTGACTCCATTAAATACCACAAGCAAATCATGCAAATTGGTTTACTTTCAATGGATCCTTTTTCCGGTGAAGTAAAAGCATGGGTAGGCGGAAGCAATTTCAAAAGATTCAAATTTGACCACGTCAATGTAAATACCAAAAGACAGGTAGGATCAACATTCAAACCAATACTTTATACATTGGGCGTAATGAATGGGTACAAGCCGGAGACTCCACTTCCAGGAGGCCCTATTGATATGGGAGGAAAAATGATTGATGGAGATGGTGGGGCGATGGCAATTGCATTGGCCTTTTCTAAAAACCCTCCTGCCGTACATTTGATTAACGAGTTGGGCATTCAACGCACCATAGATTTTGCGAAACAATGTGGCGTTGTCAGCAAAATACCTCCATATGCTTCTATCGCACTAGGATCTGCCGATTTATCTTTGTTTGAAATGGTTCAGGTATTCAGCATGTTTCCCGGCCGTGGATTCAATGTAAAACCAATTTTTATCAGCCGCATTGAAGACAGAAACGGGAATGTGCTGGCTTCATTCAGGGCTGAAACCAAGGAAGTTATCAGCGAAAGCGAGGCCTTCATCATGACTAAGATGTTACAGGGCGTAGCAGATTTTGGAACGGCGAGAGCATTGCATGGTGCATATGGCTTAACCGCGCAGGTTGCAGGAAAAACAGGAACTACAAATGACAACGCTGATGGCTGGTTTATAGGATTTAGTCCACAGCTGTTGTCTGGCGTATGGGTTGGATGTGACGATCCTTTTCTGAGGATGTTGTACACTTCAGGAGGGTCTCAGATGGCTATGCCCGCATGGGCATATTATTATCAGCAGGTCTTCAACGATAAGAACCTGAATATTGACCCTGGAGCTACATTTATTCCTCCTGCCAACATGCAAAATGAAGTTATCTTTGATTACTCCCCTGCAGAAGAACAGTCTGAAATCATGCCAATAGAAGGCGATGAACAAATTCCAGGGAATGAGTATATAGAA
>JBDLTO010000248.1:0-2701 GCA_039805815.1 Bacteroidota bacterium
CCCTTAAACTTCTGGTTTCAAGACCATATGATAAAAATGCCCTGTTAGATGATTCCAGATAATTCAATTCAATACCCCAAACCTGACTAAGTTTATTGTATGAAATGGTATGACTTTGTAACCTGTCAAAACTTAATAGTGTTGAATCATCGGCATAACTGTTAAATGGAGTCAGGGTCCGCTTATCTCCGGAAATAGATTTTTGGAACACCTGTAAAGAAGACTGCCACAAAATATTTTTCAAAAACTTAAAGATCTTAGCAGATTCCCAGTTTTTTAACGCAATTCCGGGGTTAATGAGAATGTTATAATTGTATTGCAGATAATCAGTACGGATGAAAGAATTGGTTGGCGTAAATAATCTAATAAATTTAGCTTCATCTCTGAATTGAGCAACTTCAAATTCATTTAATTCCTGAATTCCGTCTTTATCGTAATCTATCCAAGTATATTCCCCTTGACCTGCAGGTACCTCAAAATATATGTAATCTTTTTGTGGCTCTTGGCCGCCACCTAGTTCATATAACATGGAACCCGTTATCGCTCCACGCCAAATATCAGTATTATATTCAGCTCTACCTAAAACATTTGACCCGTAATCAACTCCACTAACCTGCATTAATGGAATTAGTTTACGGTAGGTAACATTGAGTTTGACACGATGATGATCGCCTGATAGCAACTCTCCAAAAAGATTAAAATTCTGACTTCTATCTGTTTTTATTAACTTATTTGAACCAGGGAGGGCATCGGTGCGGGTAAAATATCGCATTCCCCATTTATCTAGCTTGCTATTATCTGAATTGGTAAATAATGTAAAATTAGAAAATTCAAAACTCAAGGGGTTAATAGCATTACCATTTATTGCTTTCGATAAATTTTTCTCCAATTCATATTTAAGTCCAACTACCTGATTTCGTAAAGACTTCAGGTTTCTGGACATATCAATAGTGGGTCTGAAAAAATATCCCCGAAATGACCTGTCATTAGCGTTTGTCAGGATAAGTGTATTGTTGATATTCCAACGGTCGTTCACTAAGCGATATAATAACTTTTGCCTGATTCCGCTGAAATTATCTCCACGCACATAACCTCCTGCATCATACAATAAATTCAAACCTTGCTTATTTTTTACCCCTACTGAAGCCAGAAAGATTTTTTCATCCGCAGGTTCTACAAGAATTCCTAATCCCCAGTCTCTGTAAAACTCAACTGCCCGTAACCTTTCAACCGGCTTAAACTGGGCATTAGCAAATTCAAAACCTGCACTAGCAGTTAGCTCCAGGTTTTCTTTTAACCTAAGTGAGGTTAATTTGTTTAATTGAAATTTACCTGCAATTCCAACATTATCTTCATCATTTAATCCTGAAAATCTATTGCGATCAAACTGACTCAATGCGCCATCGGCAATAATTTCCCAACCACTGCCATTATTCCAGGATGTACCTATACTTAAGAGGCGCTGTTGCTTTGGAGCAACCAGAAGCAATACAGGAGCGTACCGACCATTAGATTTTCCAGAAACCGGGTCTGGAGCAATCCATTTATATACCCTTCCATTGGCTCTTTCGACATCATCTATAATATAATCGGCATTGCCTTCCCCAAGATCAGAAAATGTTAAACTGTATAGATCACTCCCGGCAAATCTCTCGTAAACATATATTGTATCCCGTTTGTTTCCACCGTAAGTTGTATCAACCTGTCGATATTGTAATTTTCCAATATTAAATGAATCTCTTTCAGCTGAAGGATAGTATGAGAATTGACTATTATCCCCTACTTCCGAAAGAAATTGCCTTTGAGAATTATTGAGTGTTTGATTAATAGGGGAATTTCTTGAATCTGTATTACTAAAATAGCCAACCTTAACCTGCATAGCTTTTCCCAATTCGATTTTCTCTTGGAAAAAAAACTGTGAATTCAGGTAATTTCTATCTGCGTATTCAAAATCAACCTGAATCCTTTTATCCTTTGAAATCATCTGACTGGGCATAAAGGTAATTTCAGCGGTATTGTAATTAATAATATAATCATGATCTTCTCCCCGTTGCATTAAAACACCATCTATATAAACCCTTTCTGTGCCAGCCAATACGATAAAAAACAACTCTTGATTTGCTCCTTTCAACCGGTAAGGTCCTTGATTCCCCTCTATTCCCTGAAATACATTGATATTAAATTTTCCTTTTGCAACAGCACCACTGGCTAAAACATTGCCCTTGTTTAATCTTCCAAGTTTATGCTCACCTTCAAATGAAACGCCTTGTAACCTTTTATAAAAATTCAAGAAATAAAGCTGCTTTTGTCTGATATCCAGATCCCCAAGATTAAGCTTCCATTTATCCTTTGAGAACTGGATAAATACCTGATCAAACTCATTTAGATTTTGAGTGTTTCCATCAGGCTGGATGGGAATATTGTTATCAGCAATAGCTGCATTTATTAAAATACTATCAGCCATATAACCACTAAGCTGCAGGTTTAAACTTGAGTTAAGGATTCCATCCTGTCTATTACCGAATGCCAGTGTCCTGCCGATGCTACCAGCAGAATTTAACTTACCGAAATCCAAAGGTTTCTGTTTGGCACCTGAATTCAAAAAAACAGCAGCAGGAAGATTGTATCGGTAAAAAATACTGTCAAATGACCTTCTCTGAAATCCAGCTTCCAAACTAACCGGGAAAACCCTGTAACTACA
>JBDLTO010000249.1:0-3904 GCA_039805815.1 Bacteroidota bacterium
AAACTCAATGGTAGTCCAATTGTGAAACTTGCAGATATTCCCTCAGTTTGTACAGAAAAGAAGCCAGTACTTATCAAAACCGGATCTTTTACTCCTGTTTCGGGGTTAACAGGAACTGCTACATATAGCGGAAAAGGGATCAGTCCTGATGGACTTTTTAATCCCACCGGACTGGATTCAGGATTATACATCGTTCGTTATAAGTATGTTAGCAATGCTGGATGTTTTGCTGAGGATAGTAATTATATCCGGGTAAATTATACGCCAAAAGTAGATGCCGGTTCAGATTTTAGTTTACTGGATGATTCAGCCAGAGTTATCAATGCCTCTGCAAGAGGGGTGGGGATGACTTTCAAGTGGGAGCCATCAACTTATCTAAGTAATGATACTTTATTGAATCCTACTGTAATAGCTCCTAAAGATGATATCGAATATACCTTCATAGTAACTGGAAAAGGGAATTGTATTGCCAGTGATTTTGTGAAGATCACATCCATTCAGTTGCTCGTTCCACCAAATACATTTACACCAAATGGAGACGGTATCAATGATACCTGGCAGATAAAACATATTGAAAAATACCTCGATTGCATAGTAGAAGTATTTACTCCTTCTGGTAATCGTGTTTATTTCAGTACAAGTGGTTACGAGAAACCTTTTGATGGTACATTTCAAGGGAAACCTCTGCCTGCAGGTACATACTACTATGTAATCAATCCAAAATTAGGTCGAAAACCTATTGCGGGTTATTTAACTATTCTTAAATGATTTTCATGCGGAGAGTTTTAATCACTTGTGGCTTAATTCTATTACAGTTCAAATATATTTCAGCACAACAAAGGCCACATTACACGCAATACATACTGAATAACTTTATTGTTAATCCTGCACTTGCGGGAATTGAAAATTACACAGATATAAAACTGAGTGCCCGGAATCAATGGGTAGGGATTGATGGCGCCCCTAAAACATTCTATGCTACTGTTCATGGTGCTCTAGATAAAAAAGACTTTAGGGAGAATGCAACTTCATTTTCCATGATTGGACAAAATACACATGGTAATGTTTTTCCTGAATATTTTGATGCGATGTCTCCCCACCATGGTTTTGGATTTACAGCCATAAATTATTCAACTGGCTATATAAATCGCACAACTGCCGTGGCTAGCTACGCCTATCATTTGGGATTGACCAATGAACTTAACTTGTCTGCCGGTTTTGGTGCCGGCGCATCTTTGGTTTCCATTGACGCAGATAAAATAAGCCTTGCAGAACCCAATGACCCTGCAATTGGTAACGCCATTGGTAAATTGTCAAGCATAAAACCAGAGTTAAATGCAGGATTATGGGTGTATTCTTCTCGGTTTTTTGCCGGACTGTCTGCACAACAAATTATACCGGCCAAGTTGGATCTTGTTGAGAGCTCATTGAACCAATCAACGCTTATTCCTCATTTATTTTTAACAAGTGGATATAAATTCAGGATTTCTTACAATATTTATGTGCTTCCATCAGTTATGGTTAGGTATATAACAGCACTTCCGGTGGGATTAGATTTTAATTGCAGGTTTCAATACCAGGATTTGATGTGGGTAGGAGGAAATTTTAGAAAAGATGATGGTTTTGCTGCTATGGCCGGACTTCATTTGAATAAAAAGTTTCAAGTGAGCTATTCTTATGATCTTAATAAAGGAAAATTTCTATTAAGTACAATGAATAGGGGAACACATGAGCTGGTATTGGGATTTTTGATTGGAAACAGGCATGCTGAATTTTGAACATGAATCAGATTTGACATATTCTTACATTGAAATATCTTAATTTTAAATAAAATAGACAGAAATATGCGGAAATCCTTTTTGATATTTATCGTTGCGGGAGTATTACTCTCTTCATGCGGTAAGTCTAAAACGCCCACACCCAATCCTCCAACGCCTCCTCCTGTAGAAAAAGAGGAAAACATTGTCTTCACCATTGATCCCGATCCCGGAACAACAACTGTTACGGCATTGTCTGGAACTCACTCCTTTAAGGTTAATTTGTCATCCAAATTGCCTTCATCAGGTATTTCTATAGATATTACTACCAAAAAAGAGAGTGACGGATCTGTATTAGAGAGTAAAAATATAAAGTCAACAGTTGCTGCAAACGATGTTTCAATTGGAACACTTGCTTCTGGCGTTCTTTATAATGTAACTGTAGCAGTTGCCAGTCAGAAAACTAGCACCAATAATGCATCTAAGACTTTCAAGATTGCACGCAAATAATTTTAATTATTTTTTCCAAAAGAAAAGCCCCTCAGTGAGGGGCTTTTCTTTTGGAATGATTTGAAACTATTTTGTTTGAGTTGTTTTTTCTTCGATTTTAATGGTCATTTTATCACCTTTAATCATTGTTCTGTATTTTTCTGAATCGATGATATTGCCATTAACTTTTAGAATGCCATTTTCAAATTCAATAAGATTCGATGCAGAAGAAAGATGACCGTCTGCTTGAAGAGCCTGGATTAAACCTTCATCAGGTCCCGCAGTTATTGTTTGTGTTTTTGAAGTGTCATTACTAGAAATTGATACCTCAATATTTTTTTCAACCTTAGTGCCATTCATTTTAACTGGTGTTGCTGATCCGCCATGCATTTGGGCAAGAGTGGGAGCTACAACCAGGGAAACAATTGACATAAGTTTGATAAGAATATTCATAGATGGTCCAGAAGTATCTTTGAATGGATCACCAACGGTGTCACCTGTAACTGAAGCTTTGTGTGGTTCAGACTTCTTGTAAAACATTTCGCCATTTATTTCCACACCTTTTTCAAAACTCTTTTTAGCATTATCCCACGCACCACCAGCGTTATTCTGAAACATTCCCATTAGAACGCCACTAACTGTAGCGCCTGCAAGGAATCCACCTAATGCTTCAGGACCGAGTAGGAAGCCAATAACTAGAGGTGAAATAATGGCAATTGCACCAGGAAGCATCATTTTTTTGATTGAAGCCTCTGTTGATATTGCAACGCACTTATCGTATTCTGGTTTACCTGTTCCTTCCATTATACCAGGAATGGTTCTGAATTGCCTCCTTACTTCTTCTACCATAGCCATAGCTGCCTGACCAACAGCTTTAATAGCAAGTGAAGAAAAGATAAATGGAACCATTGCACCAATAAACAAAGATGCGAGTACTTTCGCTTTGTATATATCAATACCCTGAAGTTCAAGACCATTTTGATTGATAACGCCGACATATGCGGCAAACAAAGCGAGTGCAGTCAATGCTGCAGAAGCAATGGCAAATCCTTTACCGGTAGCTGCTGTAGTATTACCTACCGCATCAAGTACGTCAGTTTTTTCCCTGACTTCTTTGGGAAGTTCACTCATTTCAGCAATGCCACCTGCATTATCAGCGATAGGACCGAATGCATCAATAGCGAGCTGCATAGCTGTAGTCGCCATCATACCTGCAGCTGCAATTGCCACGCCATAGAGTCCTGCACATTCATAAGACCCCCAAATACCGCCTGCAAGAACCAAGATTGGCAACAGTGTTGATTCCATTCCTACCGCTAAGCCTCCAATTACATTGGTTGCATGTCCTGTAGAAGATTGTCTGATTATAGACAAGACAGGACGTTTGCCCATGGCAGTATAATATTCAGTAATAATACTCATTAAGGTACCAACAACAAGGCCAACAACGATAGCTCCCATTACACCATGATTGGTAAATACAAGTCCACGAAGTGTCATTTCAGCTGGTAGGATGTAGTATACGAGTCCTGCACAAGCTATGGCTGTAAGAATAATGGAGCCCCAGTTTCCCATGTTAAGAGCTCTTTGTACATTATCTGTACTGATTCCTGCATTTTCACTTATACGAACGAACAACGTACCTATAATTGAGAATA
>JBDLTO010000250.1:0-4631 GCA_039805815.1 Bacteroidota bacterium
TTCCTGGTCCTGTGTATGCTCAAAAATATACAACAAACTGCCTGGGAAAAAACCACTGCACCACCATTTTGTATTGCTTACTTCAACCTTTCCTGAACTCTTGTTGAGTGTCTTGGGCATCATGGAATCTGGCACATTCTTTTCAAGTATTTTATATTGCAAAGCTGCATTGGCAAACTGTTCTTCAATAAGAACAGCCATATCTACTTTTTTATCCTGAGCAAATATTTGCGTGGAGACTGCTCCCAAAAATGCCAATGCAATAAAGTATCTTTTATTCATATCAAAAAATTATGATACAATAAATATAATGAGATTAACTTCAAATAAGTTAATTCAACCCATATTTTATTGAGTCTTACATGGTTACTCATTAAACTAATAATTTTTTGACTAATGAAAATGCAACTTGAATGTTCCAATTTATTTGTACAACTTGGAGGCAAGCCAGTTCTCAAGTATATAAACCTACATGTTGGTGTTGATGAAAACCTTGCAATTACCGGAGAGAGTGGAAGTGGAAAATCAAGCCTTGCAAAGGCCATAGGCCAAAAAATTTTCTTCAGAGGGGAAATCAGTTTTCTATCTGAACATGGACAAAAACTGTCCCCCAGTGTTATACTTATTGAACAACAGCATACTTTTAAAAACAACTGCAATGTCAGTAATTTCTATTATCAGCAAAGATTCAACTCCTGTGACGCAGAAGATACCCGCACTGTATTGGATGATCTTTCAAATGCACTTGCAGAAGATGTCGATTCTTGGATTGATAGGTTAGGTCTTACAAATATTTTGCATAAACCTATCATTCAGTTATCTAATGGAGAAAACAAACGCCTTCAACTTGTTAAAGCAATTGTTCAAAAACCGGATCTGATAATTCTAGACAACCCATTTACAGGTCTTGATGCATCAGGAAGAAAAACCCTTGTGCATATACTTACCGAACTAACCAAAACTGAAATAAAAATTATCCTGATTGCTCAACAGGAAGATATTCCAGACTGTATAGACAAAATAATAGTATTAAAAGATGGTATTATTGAAAGTAATCACTGCAATCAAAAACAAGATACCAAAAGCATGGAAGCTGGATTTGCGCAGGATAAAATCAGCACCCAAAAAATAGAGCTCCTTAGAAATATTTACGCTGAAAAAACACCAGAATTTACTGAAGCAATCAGAATGGAAGAGGTTACCATCAGTTACAATGGTAGAAATATACTTACTGATGTAAACTGGCGGGTAAAAAAAGGAGAAAGATGGTTGGTTACTGGAGCCAATGGATCTGGAAAATCCACTTTATTGAGTCTGATTAATGCAGATAATCCTCAGGCATATGCGAATAAAATCTGGCTTTTTGACAGAAAAAGAGGAACCGGTGAGTCCATTTGGGATATTAAAAAAAATATTGGCTATGTTTCACCTGAACTTCATCTTTATTTCGACAAAGGAATCAGCACCTTCGATGCTGTTGCATCAGGATTATATGATACCATCGGTTTATTCAGAAAACCTTCATCAAAGGATTTACAATTAATCAGAAACTGGATGTCCATTATAAATGTGGATGAGTCGGGCTCACGGATGTTAAGCCAGCTTTCTTTGGGTCAGCAACGGCTGGTAATGCTAGCTAGGGCTTTGGTAAAAGCACCACCGCTTCTCATACTTGATGAACCTTGTCAGGGTCTGGATGCCAAACAAACAAATGGCTTCAAATCTTTGATTGAAGCCATTTGCCAGATATCTGACACTACCTTAATTTATGTAAGTCACTACACAAATGATATTCCACAATCCATTCGAAAAAGATTAAACTTGATTGAAGGACATGCTTTACAGGATGTTAGCTGACAACAGTTAATGTTGTTCCGGCAACCTGTAAATTCTTCTTGATAAGTCCGGTTGTAGCTGGACCATTTTTTAAGGTGCCATCTGCATTAAAGTTGGATCCGTGCAAGGAGCAGTTAAAAGTGTTGTTGGTTTTTACGAATGTTACCGTGTTACCTCTGTGCGGACACTCATTGTTAAAAGCAATGAAGCTAGTTGCTGCGTTTCCTGTAGCAGTTCTAACAACAATAATCCCCTTGTCTGAAACAAAATCTCCAACAGCTGTAATCTGTGTTGAAAGATTAACAGTTAACAATGCTGGGGTTGTTGGTGTAGTCGGAGTCGTTGTATCTTCTTT
The DNA here is from genome assembly GCA_039805815.1 of Bacteroidota bacterium. GTDB lineage: Bacteria > Bacteroidota > Bacteroidia > Chitinophagales > Chitinophagaceae > Pollutibacter. The sequence goes on from JBDLTO010000250.1 coordinate 2,192, forward strand.
TGAACATGCATTCATCATACATGCAACGCAGGTGAGTCCAATGCCACCTCCCAATTTTCCGAGGAATTCTTTCCTTTCCATAGAGCTTTATTTGTTTGTTTAAAAAATGAGTTATTAGTGGCTCCACCAGAAATTGGATAGAGTAAATCTATCCATAAAAACGCAATATTGGAAAAAATTATACGACTACTTAAAAACTCTATACAAATATGACAATTCCATGACAATAATGCTCTAAAAATCTATTTTGTATCCAAATACTGGAATCCTGCCCAACAAATAAGAATAAACAATATTACCACTTGCCGCATCATAGCGCTGTCCAATCTGATTTTTTCTATTCAGCGCGTTTTGCATACCGAGTATAAAACTACTTGTTAGCCCCTGCCGTTGAACCTTCCATTGAACCTGAAAATCAATCCTGAAAACCGGCTTTAACTTATCCGCATAAACTTGACCCGCCTGCAAAATGGTTGTCCGCTGCAACCTTGATTTAACAAGATCAATTGGCGTAACCCGAACACCTCCGGCAGCTATCAATTTTATGTCCAGTCCGAAGGTTGATGCTTTCCGCCTACCGTAAGTCCATTCCCTACCCGTAGCCAGGGTAAAGGATGAGTTTGAATTGTAGCGGGTATTACGCCAAATATTATCTGAAGCCCTGTAAGTTGACTGATATAAGCTCAATGTACTCAACAGATAAAACCTGTTATTTAAAAAACGTTCCAACGTAAACTCTACTCCCCTGTTCAAACCATTCCCCTTGTTGACCAGTCTTTCAATGGCAAAGTCGTCAACCATGTTTATAACACTATAACTTGAGGCCCCAGAAGCCTGAACCGGAATTCTACTTAACCATTGGTAATATGCCTCAGACTTTAAATTCCAAAACTTTCCCAACTGAAGGGTATAACCCAACACATAATGCTGAGCTTGACTAAAATCAAGGTTCTGATTTGGCATGATGGTATCTGCTCCAACCCTAATCCTTGCAAAATAATTCCCTATAGGCTGAGTCTGTGCATGGGTTCCCAATCCGAATGAAAGGTATTGACCTTGACCTGTCATCCACCGCAAGCCTGCACGGGGTCCGAAAGCGCCTTTTTTATTCAGTGCAAAATATTGTCCATGTACGCCCAACTGAAATGATAACCTATCTGCGGGGTCCCACTTCCACTGCAGAAAATAATTCGTCAATCTGGTATTACCAGTCATCCTGACCTTATCCCTTAGGACGTTTCCTACAGCCTCACGCTGCAATAAATCAAACCCTTTACCACTGCTGTACAGTCCTGCCTTTATGACCTGTTCTTTGGTAAGCTTATGAGTCAAGACGGAAGAAATTATATGATTACTTTCAAAGAAGCGGTTTCTCCTGGTGAAAATAACCGGGCCTGCAAATGCATCAAGCCTGCTGTCTTCCTCCCTATAACCAGACCCATTGATGCTGTAAATTGTTCGAATCAGACTCTTGCTGCCCAAACGCACCTGATGCGAAAATCCAACCACACCGGCATCTGCTTTATCAAGCGTTCCCCTGCGCGTAGATGGATCATTCTGCCAATCAGACTCCTTTTTAGCCAATTCATCTTCCTGCATACTCAGACCCCCAAAACCAAATATTGAAAATCCTCCTACTTTTCCAGCTGGCAAATAAATATTAAAAGAGAAGTCCTGAAAAGAAGTCTTATCGTCTGAAATATTGAAACCCAATTGTTGCATTAGGGTAAGGAATCCATACCGGTAATTGATCAGGTAAGAACCACCATAGCCCTTTTTAAAATACCCTTCAGTAGCAAAATCAAGACCAATTGTACTCAAGGAAACAGTATGTTCAAGCTTATCCTTGTTCCCTTTACGCAATCGGATATCGAAAACACCTGAAAGAGCATTACCATATTCTGCAGGAAAAGCACCTGAGAGAAAGTCTGAATTGGCAAGCAACTGGGCACTTAATATTGATATTGCTCCACCAGATGTGCCAACCCTGGCAAAATGATTGGGGTTAGGGATATCAACTCCTTCCATTCGCCACAACAAACCATTTGGCGCATTACCCCTTATGATTAGTCCGTTTCCATCCCCTGCAGCGCTCACTCCGGCAAATGCCGTTGCTATCCTGGAAGGATCGTTGAGCCCTGCGGCAAACCTCCTGGTTTCATCAACACTAAACATTCTTCCACTTACCATAGACATGTCATTAAGTGGACGACTTTTATTCAGACTCGAACGGATAATAATTTCCCTGGTTTGTGTAACCGCATCTTCCATTTCTATTGTGAGAAACAACTCTTTACCTGACTCAAGATTTACATTATTCATTTGTACCTGACGGTATCCAACAAAAGATACGCGAAGGGCGTACCGGCCTACAGGTATTTCCCGAAACTGAAAAAAACCATTGCTATCTGCTACTGCCTGGCGAACATTTGCTCCTTCG